>CAYXHX010000021.1:2667-15800 GCA_964464835.1 uncultured Chitinophagaceae bacterium
GTCGAATATAATATTTTTTAAATTGGACATTAATTTTTAAAATTCGTTTCGGCAAATATCCGAATTTGCTTAGTTTTGCAACCTTGTTATTTAAAAATAACAGGGCCTATAGCTCAGTTGGTTAGAGCACCTGACTCATAATCAGGTGGTCCCTGGTTCAAGTCCAGGTGGGCCCACAAAAGAAAAGCTGCATACTGCATGTAGCTTTTTTATTTATATTTATGCAAATGATCCTCTCTTAAAAATTTTCAATAAAATCTCTTTTTGCCTTTTACATTCGCAAATGCAGAAAATAAAAAATATCATTTTCGATCTCGGCGGTGTAGTGCTTGATATTGATTTTACAAAAACCAAAAAAGCGTTTGAAGCATTGGGCGTTGCAGATTTCGATGCATTTTTTTCTCAATACCATGTGTCACCACTTTTTGAAAACTTAGAAACAGGTAAAATACATCCCGCCGATTTTTATGATGCATTTCGCCGGGAAACAAAACTCTCAACAAATGATCCTGAAATTATTTCTGCCTGGAATGCCATGATAGGGGAGTTTCCTAAGGAAAGGTTGGATTTTATTCAATCACTTTCTTCGAAATATACAGTCTTTCTTTTATCCAATACCAATAGCATTCATTATGATGCTTTCATCAATCAATTTCTTCAAGAACATGGGTATGATTTCAATTCGCTTTTTTCAAAAGCGTATTATTCCCATGAAATGAATTTGCGAAAACCTTATGCGGAAGCATTCCAATATGTATTGGAAAAAGAACAATTAAATCCTGCTGAAACATTATTTATTGATGATACCAAAACCAACACAGATGCAGCATCCGCAGTGGGTATGCAGGTATTACACCTTGTACCGCCAACAACAATTATGGAATTGGGGTTATAAAAAAAACCTATAAAGATTTTAATTTCCTTATAGGTTTTTTAAAAATTTTGAATATTTATTTCAACTTTTCAGCAATATATGTTGCAATATCGCCTCCTTTATCCTGCGCTAATTTTTCCAGGCTTCCTTTCAATGCAGGATCTGTATATTGCCAGTATTGTTCGGGAATTTGTTTGCGGAATTTGATGACCATATCTATGCCGGCTTTTATTTTCGCATCATCACTCAGTTTACCGAGGTACTCCACAAACGCAGGCGTAGCTTGCAGTTTGGCATTTGTTGGCGGCATATCCCTGTACCCGTTTGCTACAAATTCATAGTCTTCCGCTTTGGCATTTTGCATAATCACATCACTCACCACATCGGATAATTTCCCGCGTGCGTCTTTGCTGTATTTTTTTGCCAATGCATACGCATTATCCGGATCAAGCCTGCTCAAACCTTCTAAAGCCGCGCCGGAAACGGAATAAGAAGAATCATTGATGAACTTTTCATAAATGGGTTTATATTTTGCTTCACCCGTTAATGCTAAAATTTCAATGGCTTTGGATTGCGTTACTTTGTCTTTTTCAAGATTTGCCATGGAAGCAATTTGCACCATAATGTTTTCATTGGCCAGCAATACGGAATCATTTGCCAACTGATCCAATGTGCGTGAACGCAGCCCGGCAAATTTATCTTTCAGGCCCAAAGCCAATTCCGGCATATGGTTTTTGGCAAAATAATTCAATGCTTCTCGCCTGTCCATATACAATGGTGCATATTTTAATTGTTCGCGAAAATTATCCGCAGTTTTATGATCTGTTTTTTCTGCAAGTAAAATTTTATCTGCATCAAAATTTACGAGTGTTGGCCTTTGAGTATATTTAAAAGTAAACGTGTCAATTTTATTTTTTACCCAAACATGGTAGCGGGTTTTATTTGCACCATTATATACATCCACTGCAACAGGCAATGTAAACACTTTACTAGTGGTTTGCTTTTGTTCAACAATCACTGTTTGTAAGCCTTTCACATCATCGAAGTCATACCGGATGTCGAGTATGGGATGCCCACTTCCATAATACCATTGATTCCAATACCAGTTAAGATCCTGCCCGGTTACGCTTTCAAATGCAAGCCTGAGTTGCTGTGCTTCACCGGTTTTAAATTTATTATCATTGAGGTATTTTTTTAGCGAAGCAAAAAATGCATCATCTCCAACATAGTTGCGCAGCATGTTTAAAATGCGCCCGCCTTTTTGATAACTCACGCCATCAAAAACATCTTCTTTATTTTTATAATAAAAACGAACGAGATCAAGGTCATCGCCGCCACTATTCAGGTAGCCAATCATTCCATTAAAATTCTCTTCATCGCCGGCATCTTTTCCATACTTATATTCTTCCCATAATGTTTGGCTGTAGTCGGCAAAACTTTCATTCACCGTGATGTTGCTCCAGCTTTCTGTGGTAACTAAGTCGCCAAACCAATGATGAAATAGTTCGTGTGCAATCACTGTTTCCCAACGGTTTCCATCCACTAGTTCACGCCCATTTTGATAAGCGCTTTCCTGGTGTAAAGTGGCTGTAACATTTTCCATAGCGCCACTCACATAATCGCGGCCAACGATTTGAGAATACTTTGGCCATGCATATTCCACGCCGAGTTTTTCCGAATAAAATTTCATCATTTCGGGCGTATGCCCAAAAATGCCGCGCGCATACGGCGCATATTCTTTTTCTACATAATAACTTACTTCTTTCCCCTTATAACTGTCTTTAATAATTGCATAATCTCCTACGCCCATGAAAAATAAATAAGGCGCAATCGGTAAATCAAGCTTCCACTGGTCTGTACGTGTACCATCTGTATTTTTTTTCTGGTTGACGAGCAAGCCATTTGAAAGTGTTACATATTTTGAAGGAACAGTCATAGAAATATCCACCGTACTTTTTTGATTGGGTTTATCAATAGTAGGCATCCATGCACTGTTTGCTTCTGTTTCGCCCTGTGTCCAAATTTGGGTGGGTTTATCTTTTTCTTCCCCTTTCGGGTTGATGAAATACAAACCTTTGGCATCCGTAATAGCCGCGCTGCCCTGCACTTTCAGCTCATTGGGCTTGGAAACATAATCAATAAATACGGTGTAATTTTCACCGCCTTTATACATTTTATTTAAGCGGATGCGCAATACATTATCCGTATAAGTATATGTAAGCGGGATTTTTTTTCCGGCACTCATCATGGCCACTTCATTGATATCCATTCCCTGTGCATCGAGTGTAAGAGAATCCGTGGGATAAAAATGCGGGTGTAATGTCAGCCATTCTTTTCCATACATATACGACTTGTCATAATCAAATTTCACTTCCAATTTTGTGTTGACAATGTCATTTATCTTCGTGGCTTCAGCGCGGTATTCGTGCTTCCATGCAGTGTCTCCTGCAACCACAGTTACTTCCTGCGCAAAACTAAATGTGCAGAAAAGCAAGGCTATCCCGGTTATTATTTTTCTCATTGAATTTTTATTTGCGGCGAAAATAGTAATTTGATGAATGATTAAAAACGGATTCAGTATAAAAGGCTTGAAAACAGTAATAATGGCAATTACACGGGAATAGCTTTAACTTTTTTATAGATAAATTCAGGAATGATTTTCTGTAAAAGAATTATTATAATTACTGATTAAATCCAATATATCTTCCTTGCCTGTATTTTTTGTGGCACTTGTTAAGAATACTTGCGGAAGGAATTGCCATTGCTCAAGCAATGCATTTTGAAATGCCTGCATATTTCGTTTTACTACCGCAGGTTTTTCTTTATCTGCCTTTGTAAAAACAAGAGAAAAAGGAATTTGTGCAAGGGATAAATTTTCTATAAAATCAAGATCAATTTTTTGTGGAGGATGCCTGCTGTCTATCAACACAAAAACCTGTAATAAGTTTTTTCTTTTCAACAGGTAATCTTGAATCATTCGTTCCCATGTATTGCGTTTGCTTTGTGCAACTTTCGCATAGCCATATCCCGGGAGATCCACGAGATACCATTTTACAGGTTTCATTTTTTCACCGGATTTACTTTCAATTTCAAAATGATTGATCAGTTGAGTTTTCCCGGGTGTTCCTGAAGTTTTTGCTAATTTCTGTTTGCCGCAAAGCATATTGATTAAAGAAGATTTTCCCACATTACTTCTGCCAATGAATGCATATTCAGGCCGGTTTGGCGCCGGGCAATTTTTTACATCCGGGTTTGAAATTAAATAAGTTGCTTTTATTATCAGCATCAGCTTATCGTGTTAAAATTTTATCCCGGCTTTTTAAATTCCAAACTATCCGGTGGGTATTTTTCTTTTAATGTTTGTTGAATCGTTTCACACCAATTGATAATAGATTGTTTGTCTGCATCTGAAAGTATAGCGTCCCGATGAATCAAAGTATATGATTTCATGGGCATTTTGCCTTCTTTGATTTCTTTAATACATTCTTTCATTTTTTTATTTTGCCGTGCGATCCGGTAGGTGCCAAACTCGCTAAAGTTCAGTTCATCTTTCCCGTCTTTCACATGATCTGCCAGGAACCATGCTACAGGTTGCACTTCTGCATACCAGGGATAGTTTGTATTGTTGGAATGACAATCGTTGCAACTCCGCGCCAAAATTTGTTGCACATTTTCCGGCACAGGATACACATGCGTAATGTCATTAGGGGAAATAGTTGTTGAAATATTTTTTTCAGGGCGAAAAAACTGGATTACAATAAATGCAACCAATAACAGCAGGAGAAATTTACGGAACATAATGTAGTTTTAATGTATGAATAACGGAAGTTTAAAATCTTTTATATACAATTTCATCAAATAATCTTTTTGCGGATCATCGCCGAGTACAAATACATGCTCGCCAAAAATTTCAAACCCAATTTTTTTATAAAACCTGATCGCTTTTTCATTTTGCTTCCAAACGCCCAACCACAGTACATCATAGCCATTTGATATAGATTCTTCGATGCAATAATTTATACAGGCAAACCCGAGTTTTTGTTGTTGAAATTTTTTTAAAATATAAATCCGCTCCAATTCAATTTGCTGCAAATCCTCAAAATCCGGAAGGATTTCTTCATTCCGCAATTTAAAATACCCGGCAGCTTCACCTTCGGAATAGATGATATAAAAAAAATGGCCGGGTGTATTATATTCTTTTAATAGTTGTATTTCAGAAAAATTTTTATTGGTATATGCCAGCATATTTTCCTTCGTATTTTCAGCTTCATAGGCTTCATGAAATGTTTGAATGGATAACACACGGATTGTTTCCATCAGCGCCGGTGTATCTACTTTAATAATCTTCATTACCAAATGTATCAATGAATGAATGCAATAATTTTTTCTATGAATCGCTGATCAACTTCATCAAAATAATTTTCCGTATCATGGTCAATATCCAATACTGCCCACACTTTTTTTTCTTTGATTAATGGTACAACTATTTCTGATTTTGAAAATGCGCTGCATGCAATATGGCCGGGAAAATTTGAAACATCAGGCACAATCAATGTTGTAGCATCTTCCCAGGCTTTACCACATACGCCTCTTCCTTTTTTTATTCGTGTACAAGCCACCGGCCCCTGGAATGGCCCTAATACAAGTTCCTCATTTTTTACCAGGTAGAAGCCTATCCAAAACCAATTAAATTGTTCGCGCAATGCTGCACAAATATTCGCCATGTTTACTATAGTGTCGTTTTCTCCTTCAAGCAGGGCTTTGATTTGCGGAATCAGCGCTGTATATTGCTCTTCTTTGGTACCGGTAACACGAGAAATATTTTCGGCCATAGGTTTTATTTAAAAAATGAGTTCCAATTCTTTTAAATGGTGAACTGTAAAAGTCGGTTTTACTGTTGTTTCAATTTTCAAATGATTGACAAAAACCGCATCCAACCCGGCATTCATCGCGCCTTTAATATCTGCATCCGGGTTATCGCCAAGCATTATGCTATGCATTCTTTTTGCGCCGGTTTTTTGCAGTGCAAATTCAAAAATTTCTGCTTTTGGTTTTAAACTATTGGATGCTTCAGCCGTGATTACTGCTTCAAAAAAATGATGCAGTTCACTGCTTTTCAATTTTTCATTTTGAATTTTATCAAAACCATTGGTCACAAGATGAAGCCGGTAATTTTTATCCAATAAATACTGAAGGATTTCTTTGGTATGCGGGAAAATATTTTTCTTAAATGGCAGCCGCTCTAAAAATTCAGTGGCCATTTTTTTTGCAAGCAATTCATCCGCAATTTTAAAATCGAGTAAGGTGAGCCACATTCTTTTCCACCGGAGTAAATCCTGTTTTATTTTACCCTCGGTATATTTTTTCCAAAGGCAATCATTGTGATAGCAATATCTTTTTACAAAAAAATGCCTGTCATCAATTCCCTTTTCAACCAATGCATTCATTTCAAAAACCTCATGCAATGTATCCCTTGCATTGGTTTCAAAATCCCAAAGCGTATGGTCGAGGTCAAAAAATAAATGCGCGTATTGCATGGCTGCAAGGTACAAACTAACAAAAAAGGAAATTCATACACGCAGGGATAATTTGTATTTTTACAAAATAAAAAACAATTTTATGCAGGAGAAAATTGCGGGCATACGCAAAGAGTATAAATTAAAAACTTTTTTGGAAAATGATGTTGCCAAAAACCCCATTAAGCAATTTTCTGTATGGTGGGAAGAAGCGATGAATTCCGATATTGATGAAGTGAACGCGTTTGTTTTAACAACAGTTTCGGCAAATGGAAAGCCGCATGCACGGGTTGTTTTATTAAAAGGCTTTGACGAAAACGGGTTTGTTTTTTTCACCAATTATAATAGTAATAAAGGAAAAAATATTGCAGAAAACCCTTCCGTAGCAATGGTATTTTTTTGGAAAGAATTGGAAAGGCAGGTACGGATTGAAGGGACTGCAACCAAGATTTCAGAATCTGAAAGTGATGCATATTTTTTTTCACGGCCCGCAGGCAGCCGCATTGGCGCATGGGCTTCTCCTCAAAGCAGCGTGATTACAAACAGGGAGGTGATTGAAAAAAATGTAGAAAAGTATTCAGCATTATACCCACATGAAATTCCGCGGCCCGCACATTGGGGCGGATATTGTATAAAGCCCGCCAGCATTGAGTTTTGGCAGGGAAGGCCAAGCCGGCTACATGACAGGATTTTATATACGGAAGCGGAAAATGGTAAATGGAAAACGCAACGGTTGGCGCCTTAAGTTGATAAAAATCCCCGCCCAGGTATGCATGCCTGCTATCCAGGGCGGGGAAATATGTTACGGGGAATTTTTACTGGTAATTATTAGGTTCCAACACTGTATTGGTTGTATTTACCGAATAAATTTTTGGATATACATTATTTACAATATGGTTGTTTGTAACGTTGATATTGTTTCCTCCTGAAAGGCTTACGCCATAT
This sequence comes from uncultured Chitinophagaceae bacterium, assembly GCA_964464835.1. Taxonomy (GTDB): domain Bacteria; phylum Bacteroidota; class Bacteroidia; order Chitinophagales; family Chitinophagaceae; genus JAFDXJ01. The sequence goes on from CAYXHX010000021.1 coordinate 10,003, forward strand.
CGGCCATTATTATGAATTTCATTATTCTGAATCCGAACGTCAGTTATAATTGTTGGAACGGAGTTGACCCAGGTCATAATACCATGCCCTGCATTGTAAGCACATTCTGAATTCACAATCGTTATTTTCCTGGCTGTACCCGTATTTGGTTCAATATCAATTCCTGCTTGTGGAGCTGTACCGTTTGTATATAAAAATTTACTGTTTTTTACACGCACAAAATTTGATTTTAAAATAGACATACCCTGGCGGCGATTATTGCGGCTGATCACTTTATTGATGACAATAAATTTACATGGTTCAGCGCTTTCTCCATTACTGTTTATATAAATTCCATCACCCCAACAATCCACAATCACCATATTATCAATCTGCACTTTTTTGCTTGAATATATACCAATACCCATACCCCATTCGCCCGGGTGATTTGGATCTGCAATGGTATGTTGGTATCGTTCTCCAACAATCTTTCCACCGGTTACACGAACATCAGTAGCATCTGTAATGGAAAGAATTTTATAGCTCTGCGAATTATTGGGAATGGCAGATAATAGTGTGAGCGTATCCTGCATCATAAGATCTACCCTGCTTTTCAGGTAAATAGAAACTTTTGCATCTATTGCATAATTGCCGGTTGGCACAAATACAGTACCTCCGCCGGTTGCGGCTAAAGAATCAATTAAATGTTGAAATGCTTTCGTATCATCCGTAGTTCCATCTCCCTTAGCACCAAAATCTTTTACGTTTACTACGGGCTGCCTTGCTTTAGAAGGTAAATCCCTTAAAAAGTTTTCATTGGTAATTTCATCATTGTTTGTAGTAATCATTTCCTGTTTGGAACATCCAAGCACAATAAAAAAAATAAAAAGTGCAAGTGTGGATGCCTTCAGCGTTGAGTTCATTTTCATAAGTAGTTTTTTAATTGATTAAACAGTTGCCAAATCGGTGTGATTTCCGGCATACATTTTCAAATATAATTATTTCCGTGATAATTATAGAACCGGGCTAATTTTTTCCTACATTTTTTCATTGCCTTTCTTGCAAAAAAGGTCAACCTATTTCAAGGGGCTTCAAATAATCAATAATCAATGTTCCAAATGAAGATTCACAAACTTACTTAGTCATGCTTCTCACAAAATGAGCAAACTTAAACCATCAACTTATTTCGCTTTTCCCTTTTTGACCTATTGGTAGATGTCCTCACCTACCAAAAAAAGATTTTATATGGAAGGTATTGATGAAGTTAATATGGCAACGTATTTTTAGGATTAAAGAATTTCGGTAGGTGAGGACATCTACCGATAGAAAAAACCACTTTTGTCCTGTAAACATTGGTTAAAGCCCAATAATAAAGATTTTGCATTTTCTATAGCCCCGCCTTTAAAGGCGGGGCTATGGAAACGCTACTCATAAAGGCTTTAGCGCATTTTGAAAAATTTTAAAATAATTAATATTCATGATCAACAATTAATTATCCGCCTTATTTTGCTTTACTTTTCTTAACAGTTTCCGGCTTTTCTTCCGTTTTTTCTACAGGCTTTGTATTTGTTGAAGCTTTTTTTGCAGGGCGGCTTTTACCGAAAGAGCCCATAGCGATTTTTCCTTTTTTAGTTTTTTTATCTCCTTTACCCATGATCTATATTTTTTAAAAATTAAAAATTCCGAAGGCTACAAAATTGCAGGAAAGAATTTATATATGCAATAAAAAAAGCAGGCATATATAAAATACATGTCCTGCTTTTTAAAATCTCTGAAAACTACATTTTTGCACTTAGTTCTTTACCTGCTTTAAAACGGGCTACTTTTTTCGCCTTAATTTTAATAGGAGCGCCTGTTTGCGGGTTGCGGCCTGTACGGGCTGCACGTTTAGAAACGGAAAAAGTTCCGAATCCAACGAGGGTAACTTTACCGCCACCTTTTAAAGTTTTTGTAACAGCGCCTACGAAAGAATCGAGTGCGGCATTTGCCTGTGTTTTAGTGATACCTGCATCATCTGCAATTTTACCAACTAATTCTGCTTTGTTCATGATAAATGATTTTTTAAATGATTATTGAAAACAAATGTATTTGCTTTTTGTTATCAACAAAATTTTCATCAAATATTTTATGAATTTCTTTATCCCGCAAAACCATACATATCAAGGGTTTGAAACGAAATTGGCAATATGCGTTTGAAATTAAAAGCCCTTCGTTTTCCCTGGAATGCCTATGAATAAAGGGTTTCAGCCGAAAAACGGCTGAAATGCTGATGTTGCGCGGCTTTGCAGCAATATAATTTTTTTTTGCTAATTACAAACAACAAAAAAATAAATGTCCACATTCAATGCACAACCTCCATCAGGCTTCGAAAAGCAATCATTTTATCATTCCAAAGATCCATCCCTTTTTGCCGCATACGTGTTGAATGATTGGTGATATAACAATTATAATCATCCTTAGTTTCTATTGAATATTGTATCGTATAGGTTGGGCCTTCGCTTTCATCCATATCCATCAACCTGCAAAATTGATATTTCAAAAAACAACCTGTGGCCATCATTTCAGGCAAATGAATTTCTGTCATCCATTTTTTCCATTCATCATGAATCTCCCAAAGCGGCTGTATCGTTACATTATAAATAATCATACAATTGAGTTTTCCATTTCAATAAAAATTGGGCAATGATCGCTGTGTTTGATATCCGGGTAAATGGCTGCGCTTTTTAAATATTTCAAGAGGTTTTTGGTGATGGAAAAATAATCAATCCGCCAGCCTTTATTCTGCAACCGAACAGATGGGAACCTTTGGCTCCACCAGGTATAGCAATCTTTTACATCGGGATGTAAATAACGGAAGGCATCAATAAAACCGGCCTTAAAATAACCATCCAACCATTCCCTTTCTTCCGGTAAAAAACCGGAACTTTTTTTATTTCCTTTCGGATCATGAATATCTATTTCCGTATGTGCGATATTATAATCGCCGCAAACAATGATTTTTTTCTTTTGCTTTTGTAATTCACCGATGTATTGATTGAAAATATCGAGCCATTCATACTTATAATTTTGTCTCAATTCTCCACTTGTGCCCGATGGGAAATATGCATTGATCAAAATAAATTTTTTAAAATCCAACCTTATCAATCTTCCTTCTGCATCACTTTGTGTATTTCCATGGCCATAATATACTTGCTGTGGTTTTAGTTTTGAAAATACCGCAACACCGCTGTAGCCCTTCTTTTCGGCAGGGAACCAATATGTATGAAATCCAAGCGTTTCTATTTTTTCTACATCCACATTTTCCTTTGTCGCTTTTATTTCCTGTAAGCAAATAATATCCGCAACATCAGTTGCCAGCCATTCCAATAAACCTTTTTTAATTGCTGCACGGATACCATTTACATTGTATGAAATAATGCGCATAAAAATTTTTATTGCAAGATAGTCATGATACGATTAGTTTGTATTTACTATTTTTATGGCTTAAGAAAAAACTATGGCCAAGCTGCAAAGAATTATACCTGCTAAAAAAGCTGTTTATCTCGAAGGCCCCAAAAGCAGGAGCTATGAATTGATTTTTGCTATCAAGGTATTCTGGGAATTTATCCAGGCATTTCGCAAATTGCATTTCGCAGGGCCATGCATTACCGTATTTGGTTCGGCACGTTTTAAAGAAGACCATCCATACTATATTGCGGCAAGGGAATTTGGAAAACGGATAGCCAATTTGGGTTTTACCACAATGACGGGCGGCGGACCGGGCATCATGGAAGCCGCTAACCGCGGGGCTTTCGAAAATGGTGGCAGGTCTGTTGGATGCAATATTGTATTGCCACATGAGCAATTTGAAAATCCTTACCTCACATCGTCTGTAACCTTTGAGCATTTTTTTGTACGCAAAACAATTCTTGTAAAATATTCTTTTGCTTTTATTATTATGCCCGGTGGCTTTGGTACGATGGATGAATTGTATGAAACACTTACACTTATTCAAACCGGTTCTATTACTTCATTCCCGGTAGTTCTCTATGGAAAAGAATTTTTTGCACCATTAATGAAAAGTATTCAAAACATGTCTGAGCGAGGAACCATTTCTAAAAATGATATGGATTTGGTAATGTTTACAGATGACTTTGATGAAGGCATGGCGCATATTCATAAATACATCACCACGAATTACAAAATTGTCCCGCGCAAAAGAAAATGGTGGCTATTTGAAAAAATATAAAACCAATCAAATTCTTTTTTAATTACGGCAGCAACATAATCCTAAAATTTTTTCCATGCTTTTGAATGAAATCCTCCAACTTTAGTTGGAGGAAATATAACAATATAACCACAGCGCTCTATCAATTGTAATTTAAAAAACTTATATTTACAATACAAAATAGCCGACATGAAAACAATACTTGTCCCCACCGATTTTTCAGAAACAGCAAAGCATGCAGCATTGTATGCAATCAAACTTGGCAATCAATTGCAGGCTACAAAAATGATTTTGTACAATGCTGCACAGGAACCAATGCCTACAGAATTGAATATGGGCCCAATTAATTTTATTGGCGTGGATGCAACGGTGGAAGCAAGCAGAGTTGCATTAGAAAAATTTGAAAATAAAATAGTTGCGGAATGCCCTACACAAATGGAAATTATTCGAAAAAGTGAATACACGTTTTTATCCAATAATATCAATGAATTGAGTGCGTCACTTGGTGCGGATTTGATTGTGATGGGTGTAACAGGTGGTGGCAAATTACAGGAAACACTTGTGGGTAGCAATGCAGTGCATGTTGCACGGCACAGTAAAATTCCCGTAATCGTAGTGCCACCGGGTGCAGCCTATTCCCGGATTGAAAAAATATTACTGGCATGTGATTTTAAAAAAGTAGTGGAAACAACGCCTGTTGAACCAATTAAAAAAATACTCGATGCGACAAAGGCAAAATTCCTGGTGTTAAATATTGATCATAACCAACAGCACTTTGATGCAGAAACACCATTTGAAAGCCTGATGCTTGATCATTTATTCCATTCATACGAACCGCAATACGAGTTTTCCAAAAACCCTGATTTCATCGAAGGGATGAATGAATTTGCTTTAAAAGAGTCTGTGGATCTTATCGTAACGATTCCTAAAAAGCATGGTTTGTTGGAAAATTTATTTTCAAAAAACCATACAAAAGAATTGGCTTTTCACAGCCATGTACCATTGATGATGGTGCATCAGGAAGAATAAGAATTTTTGGAAAGCGATTTTTTTGAGCATTAAAATTTAACTTAAATATTTTCCCACAACAGGCATGCGGCGCCCGCTGCCAAAGGCTTTTGAAGAAATGCGGATGACCGGGCAAAACTGCTTTCGCTTATATTCATTCGAGTTTACCATTTTTAAAATGCGGTCAACAAGTGATGCATCAAAGCCCATTTCTTTAATTTCCTGCGGCCCCATTCTTCTTTCGATATATTGATACAATACCGCATCAAGTACAGAATAATCCGGTAAACTATCACTGTCTTTTTGATTAGGCCTTAATTCAGCGCTTGGCGGTTTTAATAAAATATTTTCCGGTATGATTATTTTATTTTTATTGATAAAATTTGCCAATGCATATACCTGCAGTTTATAACAATCACCCAATATACTTATACCGCCGGCCATATCTCCATACAATGTGCCATAGCCGGTTGCAAGTTCGCTTTTGTTGGAGGTGTTTAATAAGATGTAACCAAATTTATTGGCAATCGCCGTCAATAAATTTCCACGCGTACGGCTTTGAATATTTTCTTCTGCCACATTGAATGGTAAATTTTCAAAGACA
>CAYXHX010000022.1:0-8956 GCA_964464835.1 uncultured Chitinophagaceae bacterium
ATGGAAATGCAACACTTAGTGTCAATTCATCAGACAAACAGAGTATTTCTTACCAGGGATATATTGCAGCCAATCCATAAATGCAAAAGTTAATTGAATTACGAATAATTTATTTTCAAAATTATTTGCTCCAATATACTTTTGCCGGATAATCAAATTTTTAAGCTTAATGAAAAAAATTATTTTGCCGGCTACGTTCATTGCATGTTCTATCATGACGTTTGCACAGGATCAAACTGTAAAAGATATGCAAACCGAATCCCAAAAAGTGATTGCAAAAGATCCGGCTGATACAGCCAATAAAATATGGAAAACCGGTGGCATATTCAGCCTGAATATTGCACAGGGAAGTTCAAGTAACTGGGCAGCCGGCGGCGATAAATTTTCGCTATCCCTGAATAGTTATATCAATGCACATGCATTTTATAAAAAAGGCAAACACAGTTGGGATAACAACCTTGATTTTAATCTTGGCTATATCAATACGACGACTTTAGGCAACAGGAAGAATGATGACCGAATCAACTTCACCACAAAATATGGATATGCATTGAATCCAAAATTGAACCTGGCTGCATTAGGTGACATACGCACACAATTTTTTAAAGGGTATACATATCCTGATAATGTGACAAAAGTATATAGCTCCAATTTTTTTGCACCGGCATATCTTTTACTCAGCCTCGGTTTGGACTATCGCCCAGTAAGCAATTTATCCATTTTTGTTTCTCCTATCACAAGCAGGTGGACTTTCGTAAGTGATACTGCATTGTCCACTTTATATGGTTTAGCGCCGGGTAAGAAATCACTGAATGAAATTGGCGCCTATGTGTCTGTAAATTATAAAGCAAATCTTGGCAAAGTTGTTACCTATACCGGGCGCCTTGATTTATTTTCAAATTATAAACATGACCCGCAAAACGTGGATTTGTATATGACCAATTTATTTGCCGTAAAATTATCAAAAGTACTTTCCGCCACCTGGAGCGCAGATTTAATTTATGATGATGATGTACGTTTATTCGGTGCGAACCACAATGCCCCGGGCCTGCAGTTCAAATCCCTGGTGGGTGTAGGTTTGCTGGTAAAATTGTAAACTAATTTCTTCAAAAAAAATGCCCTGCCATGCCGGGCATTTTTTTTAGGCACAAGATATTGTATCTTTGGAATCAACGCAATTGGCATGGAAAATACTTTACAAAAGGTTTTACAGGAATATGGTTTCAACCCGGCAAATTCTACACTTTCCAAAACAGGAACAGGCTTAATCAATCATACGTTTCTTTTATCTGCAAATGAAAAGAAATATATAGTGCAGGAAATTAATGTTGCCGTTTTTACATCTCCGGAATTGATTGATGAAAATATTGCTGCTATTGGAAGTTATTTAAAGAAAAATTTTCCCGCTTATATATTTACAATGCCTGTACAATCCATTTCAGGCAAAACACAAATAGAAGTAGATAATCATTTTTTTCGTTTATTCGATTATGTCCCCGGCTCTACTACTTATACTGTTGTACATGAGCCGGGTATTGCATTTGAAGCAGCAAAGCAATTTGGCAGGTTTACAAAATTATTAAAAGGTTTTCCTGCAAACTCATTACAGGAAACCATTCCTGATTTTCATAATTTATCATTACGTCAATGTCAGTATGAACAAGCCTTGCAAACTGCTTCTGCAGAAAGACTGGAAATAGCAAAAGAGTTGATTGCGGAAATTGCCGGTTTTAAATGGATCACAGAAAGCTACAAAAAAAATATTCAGCACCAGGCATTCAAAAAAAGAGTAACACATCATGACACCAAAATCAGTAATGTTTTATTTGATAAAAATCATAAAGGCATTTGTGTGATTGACCTCGATACTATTATGCCGGGATATTTTTTAAGCGATGTGGGAGATATGATGCGTACGTATTTATCGCCAGCAGGCGAGGAAGAAAGGGACTTTGATAAGATTGAAGTGCGGGATGATTATTTTTATGCAATTGCCGATGGCTACCTCTCCGAAATGCAGGAAGAGCTTAGCGATGCAGAGATTGGTGCGTTTTATTTTTCCGGGCAATTGATGATATATATGCAAGCATTGCGCTTCCTGGCTGATTTTTTAAATGGTGATATTTATTATTCTGTGAAAGATGCATTACACAATTTTTATCGTGCTGCCAACCAGTTACAGTTATTGAAATTATATTCCGGGAAAATAGAATTGTATGAAAAAAAGATACAACTGCTTTTAACCAAAAAGCATATTGCCGGGTAAATATTCATAGGAAATCAAACACTATAATTGCTCCATTTCGTTTTCTACAAACAGCATTAATTCACGGATATAGTTTGGCGAAAAATCAAGCTTAATTCCGGCGGCTTCATATAATTCAGGTAATGTTTTCGTGCCTCCTAAAGAAAGTGCATTGATATAATTGTCCAACGCTTTGGACTGATCTTTTTTGAATTGCATCCAAAGCCCGATCGCCCCAAGCTGGGCGATACCGTATTCAATATAATAAAATGGCACTTCGTATAAATGCAATTGCCGTTGCCAGGCTGTTTCACGGTATTTTTCCAATCCAGAATAATCAATCGTGCCAATAGAAAATTCTTCTGCAATGCGCATCCATTCATCCGTTCTTTCCTGTACAGTATGTGTTGGGTTTTCATAAATCCAATGCTGGAATTTATCAATCATGGCAATCCACGGGAAAATGGTAATCACTCTTTCGAGTTGATGCAATTTTGCGCGTTTTAAATCATTTTCATTATCAAAAAAAACATTCCAATATTCCATGCTGAAAAGTTCCATCGCCATACTCGCTACTTCTGCAATTTCCATGGGATATTCTTTGAAAGCGCTGAGTGAAAGCGGATGCGCAAGAAATGAATGCACAGCATGCCCACCTTCATGCACCATGGTAGTAACATCGCTCATTTGGCCGGCAGCATTCATAAAAATAAATGGCGCTCCGGATTCCGCAAGCGGGCAGTTGTAACCCCCTGGTGCTTTGCCTTTCCGGCTTTCTAAATCAAAATGTTTGAGTTCATCCATCTTGCGGATACAGCCTGCAAAAAAAGGGTTTAATTTTTCAAAACAAGATTCCGTTTTTTCCAAAAGGTCTTTGCCATCCTTAAATGGATGCAATGGCGCAAGGCCACCCGGTTCTACTTCTGTATCCCATGGCCTGAAGTCTTCAAGGCCCAAAGCTGTTTTTTTATGTTCATAAATTTTTCTTGCTAAAGGTACTACATGCTGTTTCACACATTCATGAAAAAGCGAACAGTCTTCTTTAGTATAATCAAAACGGCCAAGCTCTACAAATTTATAATCGCGATAATTTTTAAATCCTGCATTCTCTGCAATTTGTTGTCGCAGCGTTATTAAAGCTGAAAACAATTTATCCAATTCATCTTTATCCTGCAACCTTCTTTCCTGGATTTTTCTATACACTTCTTCCCGCAATTTTCGGTCAGGGTCTTCCAAAAATTTAGTGGCTTGTTGCAATGTGTATTCTTTGCCATTAATTTCAACACTCATTTTTCCTGCGATCACGCCATATTGTTGTTGCATCACACTCAACTCAGCCTGTATGGGAATATTTTTTTCCCTGAATAATTCAATATTTTTTTTCACGCTTCGCAGGTATGGGAAAAATATTGATTGATCTAATTCAGCAGTGATGGGGCTTTCCATCAATTTTTTATTCAATGCATCTGCATAAGGTTGAATATGGGGTTGAATTTCCATACAAAAAAAAGTGAATGCATCTTCCAACGTTTTATCTGTTGTATCACAAGTCATTTTTATCTGCCTCCAGCATGCATCTTCGCTCACCGCGGCTTCAAGTTCGCTCATATCGAGGAGCCATTGATCGAGATCAGGCTTTGAATTGATTGCTCTTTCCAATAATTTTTTAAACCATGGTTCGAGTGCTTCCCATGTGGTAATGGAAAATTCTTTAGGCAAAAAATGCCTTGGCAATTTTTTAATATCGCTTGTGTAATTCATCCTAAAATTTTTTAAAATAAAATAAACGGCGTAGAAAAATCAGGATTCTGATTTTTTCTTTCTCGCAGGTTTTTTGGGCGCTTCATTTTTTGCTTCTGCGGCAGCGGTTTTCGTTTCTTCAACAGGTACAGCTTCCTCTTCTACAAATTCTTCAGTTTCTTCTTCAGGAAGTTTGATTTCAACATTAGCAGCTTTCAATGAGCCAAACCATTTTACCATTTTTTTCAAATCGCTTGTATATACGCGGTCAAAATCCATTGCGGGATATACTTTTTGAAAATATGTTTTAATTGCAGTGGCATCATTCAGGTCGGGTAATTTTTCTGTTGATGTATTCATTGCAAGCAATACTTCTGCAAGGTTTACATTTTCATTTTCTGTATATACTTCAATGCCTTCGAGGTGTGAAAAATTATGGATCCTTGATGAAACAAATTTCGTTGTATGATCATCCAGTGAACGCACAATTGCGCCGTCTGTTTTACTTCCAACCAATTCGAATAAGCCACTTAATCCTGTGATAGAAATTATTTTATGATAGTCCATGTACTTGTTAGATTTTTTAGCTTTGCAATATAAACAGCGAATTCCAAAAAATGATGTTGATTTTGTGAAAGTTTAATTTTTATATACACAAATCCTTTACGTCATTGATTTCTTTTGAAATTTTTGTATAAAAATATGATTGCGCACTTACTGTATTTAGTTTCCTTTTCAAAGATGTATTTGAAAAGGGCTACATTTTTTTTGATACTGATTTTTTACATTTTGGTTATCAATATTGATCCGTTAATCCAAAAATCGGTTTCCTGCTCTGCCATTTACCTTTAGTGAAATCCGGAATTTTCTGAAGAGTTCCGCCTTCTTTAATGGATATCTCACTCAATGGCGTGATGGCATACCAGCTCGCAAGGTCATACACATCAAGTGGGAATGGTGCTTTCCTTTTCAGGCATTCAATAAATGCATTGTCCACAAAAAAATCCATGCCGCCATGACCGGCTCCTTCCGCTTGTTTTTCAAAACGCTTCCATAAAGGATGATCATATTTTTCCATAAACGCTTTAGAATTTTCCCATTGATGTGAAGGGCTTACTCCTTCGATATATACCATGCCTTCATCGAATCCACCGGCATGAAAATCCTGCCACAAACCATTTGTGCCTTGTACTCTAAAACCGAGATTATATGGCCGTGGACTGGAAGTATCGTGTGTCAGCATGATGGTCTCTCCATTGGCACATTGGATTTGCGTGGTTACGATATCGCCTTCCAAAAATTTCACTTTTGCATTCGGGTGATTCGGCCCGCCTTTCGGGCTGTCAAGAATATATTTATGCAGGCCTCTCGCTTTTGATGCCATTGAAGACAATGCAGTAATCCTGTTTCCCCTGTTTAAATCTATCATTGTACCCACAGGGCCTAAGCCATGCGTAGGATACAATTCTCCATTGCGTTTCACATTGTGTTCTGTACGCCATTTCGCTTCGCTGTATGCATTTTTTCCAAAGTCAACACCCGGCGCAGGCGTTTCGCCATCTGTAAATAAAACGCCGCGAAGATCATGTTCATAACCCCCGCGAACATGCAGGATTTCTCCAAATACATTTTGTTTTACCATATTAAAAACAGCCATGATGTCGCGCCGGTAACATACATTTTCCAACATCATTACAGGAATATTTGTTTTTTCAGAAGCTTCAACAATGTCAAAACAATCTTGCAATTTAATAGCGCCACAAACTTCCACGCCGGGAATTTTCCCCGCATGTATTGAATCTAATGCCTGGATAATATGCCATTCCCAAGGTGAAGAAATAATGACCGCATCAATATCATTTCTTTCCAACAATTTTTTATAGTCATGATCCCCATTTGTGAATTCAATTGGAGCGGGCTTTCCATAACTTTTTACCATCTTTTGCGCGTCTGCCATCATTTTTTTATCGGGATCGGCCATTGCAATTACTTCCACATCATCGCGCTTCAGCATTTCTGCAAGGTGTGTTTGGCCACGCAAACCCACAGCAATCATTCCAATGCGGATTTTCGCTGATTTGTTCTTTGCAAATAAATTGATAGAAGGGCTTACAGCGCCTGCTACTGCGCCTGCAATTGCAACTTGTTTTACAAATTTCCGGCGGTTATAATCTTTTGGCATAAAAAATTCATTTGCGGTAAACTTATACAAATTTTCAACATGATATATTTTTGAATTCCCTTTTACCTTAAAAAAAATAAAATGAATTGCTTCCTATCTTCGCGGCAATGGCACAGAAAAAGTTGATGAGGTTTGATGCGATCAATCATTTTTCCAATGTATTGCAATACCCGGAAAATATGGCGGGGAAATGGAATACATTTTTCAAAAACCAAAACTCAATCACACTTGAGCTTGCATGCGGGAAAGGTGAATATGCATTAGGGTTGGGTAAAATGTATCCCCATCGAAATTTTATTGGTGTGGATATCAAGGGCAACAGAATATGGAAAGGCGCGAAAACTGCACTGGATGAAGGTTTGACAAATATTGCTTTTTTACGCACACAAATTGATTTTATTGATACATATTTCCGGGAAAATGAAATTAGCGAAATATGGATTACTTTTCCCGATCCGCAATTGAGAAACTCAAAACAGAAAAAAAGATTAACGCATCCAAAATTTTTACGCTTATATAAAAAATTTTTAAGCGTGGATGGATTGATTCATTTGAAAACCGACAGCCCGGATTTATATGCATTTACGAAAGAAACCATTCGCATTTTTGATTTATCAATTATTGAAGATGAAATGAATATTTATTCAAATGATACGCTACCGGATGAATTGAAAATAAAAACACACTATGAAAAATTAGACATTTCAGGAAGCAAACAAGTATTTTATGTTTGTTTTAAGATTGACCGTAATTTACCCATAGAAAAAGACCTACTCTTAAAAGAAAAAGTATAATGGAAGAGCATATTGATTTTTATTTTAATGAAAATGGGTTTATGGTATTGACAGAAAAATTCCTGGCTGAGCGCGGCTACTGTTGTGGTAATGGTTGTACACATTGCCCCTATGGCCATATCAATGTACCGAGTGGAAATAAAAAAACTCAAACACAAATAGATATAGAAATACAACAATCATCTACAGGAAATGAAAAAGCAAAAAACTGAACAAGCAAAAATCCCGCAAAAAGAAAAAGCAGCACAATACCATTTTTATCACGATGTATGGAGTGTTGCTAAACAAATCCCGCGCGGCCGTGTTACTTCGTATGGCGCTATCGCCAATTATCTTGGTGCAAAATCCTCTGCAAGGCTTGTTGGGTGGGCATTGAACATGTCGCATGGTACGGAAGAAAAAGTACCTGCACACCGTATTGTAAACCGCAATGGTATGCTCAGTGGGAAAATGCATTTTGCAACACCTACTTTAATGGAAGAGTTGTTACTCAAAGAAAAAACAATCGTAAAAGATAATAAGGTTGTTGATTTTGAAAAAAAATTTTGGGATCCGGGTATTGAACTTGTACTTTAAAAATTGAAGCCGGAAAAAGTTCAAATATTTATGAAATATAAAAGATGTCCGCCGCGGCTATCCCGCCAATATTATTTTCCCGTCTGGTTCAAGGTTGCCGCTTTTACATGCAATTGAAAAATTACTATTCGTGGTTTTTAAAAAAAAATAGTCACATCAAATTAATAATACGGGCTTATCAATAAATATATAAGCGGCCCGGATACGGCAATATAAAACCAAATAGGCCATGTAATCCTTGCGAGTTTTTTATGCGAGGGAAAATCTGCTGCCAATCCACGATATGCTGTGAATAATATAAAGGGCAACATTACTGCCGCGAGTACGATATGTGTAGCAAGCAACACAAAATATATTATCCGCACATTTCCCGCTGCTGCAATTTCTTCAGCGCTTACAATTCCATCATGATTGATGTCGCCAAATTTTGTTTCTCCTGCAAGTACATGATGGCATATATAAGAGATCAAAAAAATCACGGAAAGGATCAATGCCGTGATCATCATTTTTTTATGCAATTGGTATTTTTTATTTCTCACGGCAACCAAAGCTGCAATTAATAACAATGCAACAATGGTATTGATGGCGGCATTGATTTTTGCAAAAATGTGCACATCAAAATTTACCTGCACAGGCAACTTATAATTTCCCAATAATGCCACAGCACAAAAAATGATGAATGAAAAAATCCAAATTGTTTTTTTAGCTTTCCTGTCATTCCGCTGAAATACAGGCTGTGGAAGATTTTCAGGCATCACCGGATTGTTTTTTCTTTTTAATCAAATAATTTACGGCAAAGATTACTGCTATTAATGCTATGCCAAAAAAGATGGCCATTTGTACCGGGTCAAATGGTGGCGCTTCGGGAGCCAATGGTTTTTCCATCATCAGCAAACCAATATCTTTTGCTAATTCGGGGAAAGTAGTTGTATCTAAGCCATCATAATATACTTGCGGGCCCAATCTTCCGCGTACGATATGGTCTTTGTCCAGCAACACCAATTTTTGGGTATGCACAAAAGCAGAATCTACACCTTCGCCATCTACAATGCCTAATTTAAATTCGTTAAGTGCAAGGTCGTAAATGGTTTTTTTAGAACCGGTTAACAACCACCAATTATCACTATTCACTCCAAAATGATCTGCATACTTTTTTAATACCGGTACTGAATCGCGTTCCGGGTCTACAGAGAAAGATAAAAATAAAACGATGGAAGAGTCAACAGCTTGCATGGGATCGCCACCTTTGATAAATGCCTGTTGCAATTTCTTCATATTTTTAGTAAGCGTTGGGCATATTGAAGGGCAATGTGTAAAAAAGAAATCCGCAACGATGATTTTATTTTTTATACTATCAAGCCGAATGGTATCACCGAGTTGATTGATCAACGTAAAATTTTCGGTGCGGTGCCAAACCGT
>CAYXHX010000022.1:8966-12899 GCA_964464835.1 uncultured Chitinophagaceae bacterium
TCTGTGCTCATTTTTCCATTATCATTTTTATTGATAACGGAGTCCCAATAAAGCCTTTTAGGCATTTGCACGGTTTTATCACTGGCATTTTTCAACAGGTAATATCCTGCCACCGGAATTATAATAGCAATACAAATTGCCAAAAAAGCTTTCCCTTTCATAATGCTGCGAGTTACAAAAAAAACCATTGCCTGCCGGCAATGGTTACGTTATATTATTTAAAAATTAGCTTAGTCGAGGCCTGCAGGTTTTGTTTCATGATGCTCTTCTGCAGGTGGCGGCATTTGAATTGTTGATTTTTCTTTATAATAAGGCTCGTACCTGTTTTTCATAACATTATAATGATGGCCATCCATGATGAATGCAAGAATGAACCAAATGAATAAACACATAGGAATTCCAATAGATAAAATGAGTGTCCTCACTTCATGTCCCAGGTGCATAAAATAGGCAATGATATAAAATGCTTTAGCCAGCATTAAAATGATGATTGTGCCTTTTATAAAATAATGCAAAGTACTAACAGGCATTCCAATCATTGAAAAGCCCAATGCCAGTTCTACTACGGTTAAGACAGAAAGAATAATTGTTACCCGCCATATTTCTCTTACAGCGGGATCTTTTTGTCCTGGTTCTAATGCGATGGTTGCTGAATGTGCCATGAAAATTATTTATCAGTTTTAAAATTTAAATCAGGTAAAAACAGGTGAATACAAATACCCAAACGAGGTCTACAAAATGCCAGTAAAGGCCTGCTTTTTCAATCATAAGGTAGTGGCCTCTATGTTCAAATTTATTTTGCAAAGTCATGATGAGCATAATTACATTAATCACTACACCGGAAAATACATGGAAGCCATGAAAGCCGGTAATGGTAAAAAAGAAGTTGGTGAAATTCGTAGTGGAAATACTTCCATCATGATTTGGGAAAGGGTTTCTGCCCCACCATGCGCCTTCATGAAATAAGTGAGTCCACTCAATCGCCTGGCAACTCAAGAAGGCAAGCCCTCCAATAATTGTCCATATCAGGTATTTTACAACACCCTTCTTATCCATTTTATGGCCTGCGTGTACAGCTAACACCATTGTGACAGAACTCAGGATGAGAATGAACGTCATCAGGCTCACAAACAATAAGGGATGCCCATCGCCAAGCCCGGGAAAATCACTAAAAACTTTATTGGGGTCAGGCCATCCATTGGTAGCAAAACGGGTAGTACCATATGCGATGAGTAATGCGCCAAAGGTGAATGAGTCACTCATTAAAAAATACCACATCATCAATTTTCCGTACTCTACATTGAATGGGCTTTTGCCACCTTTCCAGGTTTGCGAAATTGCAGTTGTATTAGCCATGTTGTTTAAAAAAGTTTCGTTTGCAAATTTATTGGCTGATGCTCAAAATTTTGTAAAAAAGATTTTTTTATTTTGAAAATCTTTTGAAGCATAAATTTAGTGCATCCAATTGAAAAATATAAATAAATAAATCCAAAGTATATCCACAAAATGCCAGTAAGTAGCTGCAACCTCGATGGGGATTGAGCTATAGCTTTTTGTTTTATAACTATATGCGCGAAAAAAAATAATTAATAATGCGACTACCCCACCCAGCACGTGCAAAATATGCAGCCCTGTAATGATTCCCAAAAATGATGCGGAAGGATTACTTCCCTGCCAAATAAGTTGTACACCATGATTATTCAAATACAAAAAACCAACACATTGCATCACAGCAAATGTAACTCCCAATACTGCCGTGAAAGTTATTAAAAACCTGTACCGTTTCATTTCACGAGCCTTAAATGATTTCAATGCAAGGTGCATCGTAAAACTACTCAATAAAATAACGAGTGTAGAAACCCAGAAAATGGGTGGCAATGAAAATTCCAGCCAGTTTGCCTGCCCGCTACGGACAATATAAGCACTTGTAAGCCCGGCAAACATCATGACGATGCTTGCCATAGTTACCCATAAAATAAATTTATGGGGATGTATTCTTGTATCCGGTGTTCCTTTTAATGAGCTTGCCATCATATCAACTTCTTTTTATTCTATTAATACATTTTTTAAAAATGATAATTTATTTTATCTGCCAGTAATGATAAGTAAACTATGGGTAAATAAATATAACTGCTAAACATCACACGCCTTGCATCCTTTACCTGCATTCCTATATATAACCGGATGCATTGCAAGATGATAAACACATTTGCCGCAATAATAATCCATAAACTAATATTACCGCTGATGTGAAAATAATAAGGCAGTACGCCAACGGGCACCATCATTACTGCATACATGATTGCCTGCAATGCAGTGAATTTTGTAGGCCCTTTTTCATTGGGCAATAATTTGAATCCAGCTTTTGCATAATCGGTATGTGCGACCCATGCAATTGCCCAGAAATGTGGAAACTGCCAGAAAAATTGTATGCCAAATAAAGCCCATCCAGCCGCATTCAATATGGATGAATCACCCATTTGGATTGTAGCAAAAGGATTGATTATTCCTGTAGCGGCAACCCAACCAATAAGACATGGAAGTGCACCTGGTAAAGCGCCAACAAGTACAGCCAGGGCGCTCACTTTTTTTAATGGTGTATAAACAAAAGCATAAATAAATAGGCTGATTGCGGATAAAAGCGCTGAAGAAAAATTAAAGAAATACCACATCATTAATACCCCTATTCCGCCGGCTATCCATGCAAATGTGAACGCTTCCGTATCACTCATCCGGCCTTCGGCAACAGGCCTTTTTCCGGTACGGCGCATTAATGCATCCGTATCTTTTTCTACACCCTGGTTGATAGCATTGGCACTTGCGGTGACTAATAATCCCGCAACAAAAAGTATTATTGCCATCAACCACCCGCCATGAATATTTGGAGCGAGCAAATAACATATTACACAAGTAAATACTACTGTAAAGCTGAGTGTAAATTTACTCAACAGTAAATAATCTTTTACTTTGGAAGCAAATGTATAAGTAGAAGAAGTGTCAATAGTACTGCTCATCATAAAATATACTTTCAAAAAAAATCAAACACACAAACTTTTTTATACAAATGCCCTGAAATGTTCCAGGGCATTTTTGTTCATTTTAAATTTTAATGTACCCTGTCAATCAATGTAATTTTTCTTCAGCGCCCAATGGCACATTCTGCGGAATGAAATCAACCCCATCTTTACCGTATTCATAAGCACCACGATAAACCTCGGGTATTTCACCTTCCCAGTTGCCATGTCCCGGATGAATTGGAGTTGTCCATTCCAATGTATTTGCCTGCCATGGATTTAATGTCGTCACTTTCCTCCCTTTCCAAATTGAGTAAAAGAAATTGAGCAGGAATAATATTTGCGCAGCAAAAACAACAATTGCAGCGAAACTGATGACTTTATTTAAATCAGCAAATTGTTTAAAACTTTCCCAGTTACTGTAATCATAATACCGGCGTGGCATTCCTGCTAATCCTTCGTAGTGCATCGGCCAGAAAATTACATAGGCTCCAATCATGGAAATCCAAAAATGGATATATGCTAAATTATTATTCATATACCGGCCATACATTTTCGGGAACCAGTGATATACGCCTGCAAACATACCAAACATAGCCGCTACGCCCATTACAAGATGGAAATGTGCAATAATGAAATAGGTATCATGAATATGAATATCAATGGCAGAATTACCCATCCATATACCGGTAAGGCCACCTGAAATAAACATGCTCACAAAGCCAATTGAAAACAACATAGCAGGGGTAAATCTTATATTTCCCCGCCATAGTGTCGTCAGCCAGTTAAAGACTTTAATTGCTGATGGAACGGCAATCAATAATGTAAGTAAAACGAAAATGGATCCCAGGAAAGGATTCATACCTGTAACAAACATGTGATGCGCCCATACTAAAAATGAAAGAATAGCAATAGCAAA
>CAYXHX010000022.1:12909-15771 GCA_964464835.1 uncultured Chitinophagaceae bacterium
AAAGAAGCGACCATTGCCGTATAACCAAAAATTGGCTTTCTGGAATTAATACTGATAATCTCAGAGACCATTCCCATTCCCGGCAGAATCACGATATATACTTCCGGGTGCCCCAGGAACCAGAATAAATGCTGGTATAAAATAGCATTTCCACCTTCATTGGGCAGTGCTCCGACGCCATTGATAAAAATGTCAGAAAGATAAAAACTTGTGCCGAAATTTCTATCGAAGATTAAAAGGATAAAACCAGATAATAATACAGGAAATGATAATACACCTAAAATGGCTGTAAAAAATAATCCCCAAATTGTCAAAGGCAACCTCGTCATACTCATGCCCTTGGTACGCATGTTCAAAATAGTAGAAATATAGTTAAGGCCACCAAGCAATGATGAAACTACGAACAATGCCATTGCAATCAGCCAAAGATCCATCCCCATTTTAGATCCGGGCGAAGCGCTACCTAATGCACTCAAAGGCGCATATGCCGTCCACCCTCCACTGAAAGGGCCGGTTTCTACAAATAAAGAAGAAAGCATCACCGTACTGGCTGCGAAGAAAAACCAGTAACTAAGCATATTCAAAAAAGGAGATGCCATATCCCTTGCCCCAATTTGTAAAGGAATAAGAAAATTTGCAAAAGTTCCGCTAAGGCCGGCCGTCAATACAAAAAATATCATGATGGTACCATGCATGGTCACTAATGCATAGAAAGCTTCGGGATCTATATGCCCGCCTTTTGCCCATTTTCCTAAAAGTGTTTCTAAAATTGGAAAACTGGTATCCGGAAAACCAAGCTGAAGCCTGAATAAAACAGACATCAAACCTCCTAAAATTGCCCAAACCATTCCTGTAATAAGAAATTGTTTGGAGATCATTTTATGATCCTGGCTAAATACATATTTTGTTATAAAACTCTGGTGGTGTTCATGATGGCCATTATGCTGAGCAATATCATGCGGAACCATTATTTCCGTACCGGTATGTAAAACAGTTTCTTCGTTCATAATATTTTCGTTTGTCTTACTGTATAAAATTATATCTACTGGCTTTTGCCATTTTTATTTTTTCGTGGGTAATGGATTAACTGATGCAGTGCTTTTTGAACTGTCCGTACTTGTAACAGGCACTGCAGGTTTCATATTAGCAGGATCCTTATCAGGGTAAGCTGCATAATAAGCCGGTTTTTGTTTTGCCATCCATTCATCAAATTCGGGTTGTGTTACTACCATAATCACTCCGCGCATTGAATAGTGCCCAACACCACATATCTGGTCACAACTGATTTCATAGGCAAAGTTTGGATTACCTGTTTTTTCAATCATTTCCTTAGTGGTAAATTTTGGTGTTAACCAAAGGGTTGTAGGCGTTCCGGGAACCGCATCCATTTTAAGGCGAAACCATGGCAGGCCTACATCATGCACTACATCACGTGAACCGATTATAAATTTCGTTGGTTTATTTTTTACCATATATACGGTACCTTGTTCCAAAACTATATCATCATGCGATGCAGGGTCATCGGTAACATGTATTGCTTCGTTATCCTTCCAGTTTAACCCGAGTGAGTTTGTAGCATCAATCATTTTATAATATTTTTTCCCAAAAACTCCATCCTGCCCCGGGTAACGAAATATCCAGTTAAATTGTTTTCCGACTACTTCAATTTCCATAGCATTTTTAGGGGCTTCCCCGGTAAAGGCAAACCAGTTGCGAAGACCAATCACTATCAATATGGTCAATACAATTGTTGGGACAATTGTCCATATCAATTCAAGCCTATTGTCATGTGGGAAATAAAATGCTTTTCTTTTATCGCTTTCCTGGTATTTGTATGCAAACCAGAATAATAAGATTTGAGTAACAAAAAATACAATACCGGTGAGAATCAAAGTAACCCAAATCATATGGTCAACCTCATCGCCTTGAGTGCTCGCAGATTCATGTACCATCAGGGTTTTGCCATATAATGCTTCATTGCAATAATACACGGCTATTAAACCGGCAATCAGGAAGGCAATCATAAAAAAGCCATTCACTTTATTATTGTCTTTTCGTGCTTTTTCTTCTCCTTTCAGAACAGCAACATATTCACTTGCCTTGGCAATTTGAAAAATGATCAGAAAAACCAGTACGATCACAGCGATAATAAAAAAAGTTGACATAATTCAAAAAAGTTATTTTAATAATAGTATCGTATTCTTATATAATTTTTATGCTTGATGTATTACACTTTCTTTCAGGTATGGATGGAATTTTGCAACCAATGGCCGTTTCGCCAATGCTTTTCCTACAAAATGTATCATCAATCCTATAAAGAATGCAGCCACTCCAAAATCCAACCAGCCCAATGTAAGTGTATCTTTTGAAATACTCGGCATCACCATTTGATAAAAATCTATCCAGTGCCCAAAAAGTATCAATACAGCCATGAAAGTCATCAATGTATAATTCCTTTTTGTTGATTTTTTCATTAATATCAAAATTGGTGCGACAAAATTTATTATGAGGTTAAAGAAAAATATGCCTTTGTAAACACCCTGTACTCTTGGTTTAAAATAAACAGTTTCCTCTGGGATATTTGCATACCAAATCAACATATACTGTGCAAACCATAGATATGTCCAGAAAATGGAAAATGCAAATACAAATTTACCAAGATCATGCAAATGTTCTTCATTGGTATATTCAAGGTAGCCTTTATTTTTTAAATAAATAACCCATAATGTAATAAGGGCGCAACCAGATACAAAGGTACTTGCAAATGTGTACCAGCTATACATAGTAGAATACCAATGTGCATCAATGCTCATTAACCATAACCAAGGAATAGTAGAAGCTACTGTTAAACCAAACCACACT
>CAYXHX010000023.1:0-2898 GCA_964464835.1 uncultured Chitinophagaceae bacterium
GGGTATGCAACCAATTGGCCGGGGCCATGAAATGTAATATCGCCGCCGCGATTGGTTTGAAAATATTCAATACCATTATGTTGCTGCTCATCACCCGAAATAAGTACATGATCTGCATTCCCGTTCCGCCCAAGCGTTAACACCGGCGGATGTTCCGTAAAAAATAAATGATTGATTGGCGTAGTTCCGTTTATTTCCGATTCTTGTTTTTGAAGAATAATTTCCTTGAGTGTGGCTTCCTGCAAATCCCAAACTTCTTTATAAGATTTTAACCCCAGGTCGGTGAAATAAACTTTTTTGTCCATGGCACAAATATAAAAATACACAAATGCTTTTATATTTAAATATTGAAGAGCGAAGTTACTTATTTTGCAAAACATATTTTTGCCAGCCATGAATGAGGAAGAAAAATATACAGAAACTGAAAATAGTGAAACCATTTATGAGCGAAAATCTTTATTCGTAAGCAACGGGCAGGAACCGCTGCGAATAGATAAATGGATGCAGTCGCAATTACAAAAAACCAGCCGCAACAAAATACAGCAAGCCATTAATGACGGGTTTCTTACGGTCAATACTGAAAAAGTAAAACCAAATTATAAGGTGCGGCCTGGTGACCAGGTTTTATTGATGAGTTATACACAGCCGGAATCTCTGGAAGTGAAACCGGAAAATATCCCCTTGAATATTGTATATGAAGATGATGAAATAATGGTTGTAAACAAACCTGCCAATATGGTGGTACATCCTGGTGTGGGAAATTATTCAGGCACTTTATTAAATGGCATTGCCTGGCATTTATTACAACAAAACCCGGCACTGGATGAAGATACACTTCCACGTTATGGGCTTGTACATCGAATAGATAAAAATACAACCGGCCTTTTGGTGATTGCCAAAAAAGGAGATGCAGCGGCGCATCTTGCCAGGCAATTTTTCGATCACACCATCACCCGGAATTATATTGCATTAGCATGGGGAGATATACAAAATGAAACGGGTACAATCAAGACGAAAATAGCACGCCATCAACGTTTCCGAAAAATTTTTGATGCATACCCTTTGGATGAAGAAACAGGAAAGATTGCCATCACTCATTTTAAAGTGTTGGAAAATTTACATTATGTTACATTGGTTCAATGCACATTAGAAACCGGGCGCACACATCAAATCCGCGTACACTTCAAACATATTGGCCATACACTTTTTAATGATGCGGATTATGGAGGCGACAAAATTTTGAAAGGCACAGTATATACGCGTTATAAACAATTTGTAGAAAATTGTTTTGAGCAATGCCCGCGTATTGCATTGCATGCAAAAACACTTGGATTCATTCATCCATCTACAAAAAAAGAAATGCTGTTTGAAGCGCCGGTTCCCGAAGATATGCAAAGGTTGATGGAGAAATGGCGGGGATATATACAGTCATAAATTGAAGAAAATCACATCTTCAACTCCACGCCCGTACTGAAATCATAATTATATTTTTGCGCTTTCGCTACCGGTACTGCATCATATTGATAACTCCATTTAATATTCACGGAAATTTTTTTTCCCGCTTTAATATTGATGTTGAGTACATTGAAAATGCGGAAATCCGCAATATCAGTGAATTTTGGCTGGTAGTATGTCGTTGATGTAATCTCTGTAAATTCATTGGGTAAATATGTAATTGAGCCATAACTGCTGCTGCGGAATTCATCCAGCACATCGGGATTATTGGTTTCTTTATCCCGTTCATACATCATAAGTGAAGCAGCATATAAACGAACTTTTTTACTGCCGATAATTTTAAACCGCGGCCCGGTGCCGATTAAGAACCTCGATTGTAAATTGATAATGGCATTTTGTTGTATTTGTGTAAATGCTTCCCATCGAACTACTTTTCCCAACTTGTGATTGTACCTGAAATGTAAAAAGCCATTGTCCACCAATTTTTTTCCATCGCCTTTTAATATACCATAATTGCCAAGAATAAGATACAGGTCTTTTTCATTTTGGTATTGCACATGCGCGCCCACATTTATATAATAAACTTTACTCCCATAATCGCTCAGTGAAAGATTGCCCGTAAGGCTTCCACTCCATACAGTGCTGTCTCGGTGAAATCGTTCTCCTTCCATGTTTACAACTTGCGCATGAATAGTTGTATTGCTTAAATGTAGCAAAAAGCAACATGGTAAAAAATAGATGATTCGCTTCAATTAGTTATGGTTTGATTTTTATAAAACAATTTTGAAGGAATAAAAATAATGATTTGTTGAAGGAATATCATTTTTGGTTGTACAGTAAAATTTTTTTACAAATAAAATCAGGCATCCTTGTATAGTTATTCCGGCTCTCAACAATCGCAAACTGAAGCCATATAGCAGGCGAAAAAACTTGTAACGGCATATTTAAAAAATGTGATTATTTAAATCTTCCAATACTTTTTAAGCAATAAAATCCGGCAAGCTTTCAAAATTATTGTCTTTAAAGAAATCAGCTTTTGCCCTATAATAAGCATTGTATTCACTTGGATGAATTAATTGGTAGCCCTGAACTATTATAGCGGCCGAATCTTGTAGTTCGATGGCATCACTAACCCGCAGTCGCACGTTATTTTCAAATTCAATTTCCTCCACTACTGTATCCAATTGACGAATCGCTATAGGTTTTAAACATACACATGCCAGTTTTCCTTCTGCAATGCGCAAAGTAGCATCTTCCGGTTTTGAGAAAAGTTTAAAAGGAGCTTTTAATTCACCATTCATAGCTCTTGATAGCACTTCCTCTTTAGAAAGTTGTTGTTCTAAACCTGTTTCAGTTTGAAAAGTTAAAGAAAGCAATTCATCGTCGAGATAGTCTGCTGATACGAGGCGAATTATTTCAGGCTGGAATTTTTCTTCAGCCGTA
>CAYXHX010000023.1:2908-10152 GCA_964464835.1 uncultured Chitinophagaceae bacterium
GAACCCATTCGCATCCGCGGTAACATCATTAAACAATGATTTGACTAACAAACTCCTTTTATATAAAGGTTCATTTTCAGGGTTTTCAGTATTTATTGCAATTGATGAAGGAATGGCATCTAAAAAAGAAAGATTGAATCCTTCAGTATCAGGTGTAGCAATCTGAACAATTCCATTTTCATTACAATGAAGGTTTTCTAATGATTCTCCATCAATTTTTGCCTTTATTTGTTTTTGAACGATACCTTCTACTATCACTTCTACTATTTCCAGGACAATCACACCTACAACAGCGCCGATACCGGCACCAACAAGAACTGCAACTAAAATACCACCTGTAAGCAGGCCAACGACAAAACCGATAATTCCTCCAGCTAAGCCGCCTCCAAAAAATGCAAATATGTCTCCTAAAATACCTGTATCAACATTGGTATCTGATTCAATAGTAAATGATAAAAAACCATCTGTGAGTGTTGGTGTAAGCGTTAGTGCAATGGTGACATCAGCATCAGGCCATATATCAATGGGAACTTCGCCTTCCAGTTTTATGATGATTTTTCCATCTTCCCCTTTCATGCTTACTCTATCCCATGTACCTTTCCTGTCGTTTTCATCAGGCAAAGGATGGGAGCCATCTTCAGCTCTTAATTCAGAATGCCAAAGATGATTCGCAAATCTTTGATAAGTTTCACTTCCCATACCAAAGCCAACGTGGCTGCCCGATGGAAGAAAGGTCATTGCATTCGCTTGATTGCCTCTTATTTGGTCCTGTACTTCATCATCACTTAATGGCTCATCTGATTGGCCGGCTGTATTCAATTCAATATTTGCCAAAATCGCAATTGCTGATTCAAATTCCGGGTTATTGCTTAAACACTTTACTAATACAGGGGATCCAATAACTTTATCTAATGCTCCAAAAGGAATGGTTTGATCCGGTATAAATTCTAAATTAAAAGTGAGTGTAATTTCTGTTCCATCTTCATTGAGTGCTGCTTTACATAATACAGGATCATTCAATCCTATAACATCTATTTCCAAATGCCAGCCAGCCTCTTCAGAGATTCGTATTTCAGATATAATAATCGGAATACCGGGAATAGATATTACGCCCTTTTCGATTAATAAGTTTATTGCAGTTGTGAACCAACCTGCTCCAAGTTGCAACTCTAAGTCAAACCCCGAGTTAATCCTTAATGTATCTATCATATAGGTAATTTTAAGATAATTGGGAAAGGTTTGGTGGAGGACAAATACCAGTTAAATATAGGAAAAACACTCGTTTGTAGAAAGCAATTTTTTCTTCAAAAGTGTTTTCAAAATCTACAACGACTGCTAAAACAAAAATAATGATTTTGATGTAAAATACAAGTTTATTTCCTGCTTACAATGCACCATAGCCTGCTTTATTTATTGCAGTGTTGAAAATTTCCACTTTTGTTGGCCGCCAACCGTCAACAAGAATAATTTATTCCCATGCGGCCAAAAATGGTATTTTGCTTTTGATAAAAATTGGTTTGAAAAGTGTATCCCGAATCTATAATGATTCCAAAAATTTAATCAGTGCATTCCTTTCACCGGCGCTTAAAATTATTACTTTATTTTTCGCATTTTCGGCTTCGCCGCCATGCCACATCACCGCTTCAAGCAAACTTCTTGCCCTGCCATCATGTAAGAAATTTGTATGGCCATTTACTTTTTGTGTAAGCCCGATTCCCCATAATGGCGGCGTGCGCCATTCATTGCCATTTGCTTTAAAATCGGGGCGATTGTCTGCAAGGCCATCGCCCATATCGTGCAATAATAAATCGGTATAAGGATGTATTAATTGATTGCTGATTTGTGGAAATGCTACATCCACTTTTGTACGCATATCCGGTATATGGCATTTGGCACAACCGGTATTTATAAAAATTTGTTTGCCTTGCATTACTGTTGCATCCGTTGCATTTCTTCTCCCGGGAACCGCTAAGGTTTTTATATAAAATTCAACACTGTATAAAAGGCTGTCGGCAATTTCATAATCATCATCCAAATGGTCATATTGAATTTGGTTGATGCTGCTTTCATACGGAAAAATAAAAGATGTAACGCCCATATCTCCATTATATGCGCCTGCTACTTGTTGCAAAATACTTGGCTGATTGGCTTTCCAGCCAAACCTGCCTAAGGTAACAGACTTTGTAACTTCATTCCATACATAATTCGGCTTTCCACTAATACCATCTCCATCTTTATCAAATTCATCTGCATGAGAAAGTATGTCGGCATCACTCACTGCTTCCAATAAACCCAAACCATAAACAGGTGGCGCAACCCTTGGTGATAACAAAGCATTGGAAGGAAATAAAGTGTATGCATTGATGATATGATATGCCGGTGACCTTAAAGAATATTCCGTTCCATCTGCAAAAAAATAGGGTTGTTCGGTGAAACTGATATTCACATCGGCTTCTTTTTGCACACCTAATACACTCCTGTTTTGTAATTGATCACCAAAGCCCGGAACAGGAACCGGGCCTCCATGAATGTCTGCTCCCGCTAGGCTTACCCTGAATAAAATAGATGCCGCAGTTTCACCAATACCGGGAACTTTACCACGGCCATCTGCTATGTGGCAGGATGCACAGGATACATTATTAAAGATGGGCCCAAGGCCAGCGTTCAATGGCGCAGGAGCCGATACAAAGGTTTGTTCAAATTGTAAATCACCAATTTCATGCACCCTTTCCAAATCTCCTGGCATTACCGGAAATGCATGAGAATATGCGCCACTTCCCGCATCAAATACAGTTTGAATTCCACCACTCTGCCATTCATTGTCAGGATTCGAGTTCGAAATACCCACATCAAATTTAGTGCATGAAATTACAATTGATGCAACGCCAATCGCAAGTGCAGCTGTGACTTTATATGTTTTTGGAATGTGCATTCAATTTATTGCTATCTGCTATTCACCATATTGCATTACAAAAGGTACCAGTCTTTTTTCAAGAATATCTTTTAAGGCATTTATTTTTACCATCGCATTTTGTACCTGTGTTTGTTGCGTTAATATGGCTTCACCAAATGGTACAGTAATGGCATTCAATGAAGCAATTGCTGCGGCATGAGCGGTTTTAATATCATTATCCAAACTCAAATTGTAGGTGCGTACCAAATCTTCAATGCCATTTCCATCTTTCAAAAAATTTCCCTGGTACATATTCATTACACCGAGGATATTATTGGTAAAATCAGTAATAGAATTTTTTGCAAAAGGGCTTTCTTCCAATGTTGGGTCTTGCTGATCATACGGATCTTTGATTTTTCCATTGGCTACTTCATCACAGATGCCTGCCATGGCATCTACCATTTCAGAAAATGCATCTACTTTTGTTGCGTATTCTGTGGAACCGTTTCCTGCTGATTCCAATTGCTGTGCATACCCATTTTCCCAACTGTCTTTTACTTCTTTGGCCAATGTATTCAGGTTCGTTGCCAATGCAAGAAGATATTCTTTTTCCCTATCGGTAAAAGCGCTTGCAGCTTTATTTCCATTTTGCCCCCATAATAAATATTCGATCGGATGAAAGCCTTTCAACGCGTCATCCAGGCCATTTACATACGCTTCATTTAAAGTATTTGTTGTAGCCAAAATACTATCGAGCGAATTAAAATCAACCGGCCAGGTATCAATCCGCGGATCAATATTATCTGAACTCACCGGGCCGAAAAGCCATGCTTCAGATTTTTCCCATGTAGTCCGCGTATCTTTCCAAAGCTGGCGTGCAGCATTTAAGTTTTCATCTGTTGTTGACGTATTCAGTGTGTTCACTGCAGTTAATAATTGTTGTGTTTTATTATACATATCCTGGTAACTCGCGAGGCAAACATTATTGGCGGAATTGGATAAAATATTTTCCCTCAATTGACTATTATCCACAGGCAATTCTGCTTTATTGCAGGAACTGATAAATATTGCGGTTATCATTAAAGATGATGCCAATGGCAAGATGAATTTTCTTTTCATTTGTATTTTTTAGGTTAAATAAATATTGATTGATTGATTATTTACTATTGTTTTATATTGGTGTAATGGTTGCAATGCCGGCTCTTTAATCACATTTCCGTCTAAATCAAAAACGCTTCCATGCGCACTGCAAATTATTTTTGTAGCAGTCGGTGTAAGCGATGCAGACTGGTGCGTACATTCCATAGATAACGCTTTGTATTCTTCCCCTTTTTTTACCAATAAAATATCGTACTCTAAACTGCTGTTGCGAATGAGCAATAAATTTGTTTTCAAATCCTGGAATTTTGATACAGGTACTGAAATATTTTTTTTATTGATAGTTGTAGAAAAAACGGGCAAACTTGAAGCACATCCCTGCAACAGGAAACCCATGCCGGTAAGGCCGATACAGGTAGCGCAACTTTTTTGTATAAAATTTCTACGGTTCATTTTTTAAAAATTATATGCAACACCAAGATTGATAAATCCATTATTTTTAAAATAAGGTACTTGTTGCGGGAATGGTGTAATGATCAATGCTTTGTTCAATTCGCCTGTCATTCGTTGTACATAATCTGCTTTTACGGCAACACCTTTGATGGGTTTAAATGTAAATCCTGCCACAATATATTTTTGATTGTTCGCATCATTTTGCACACCATTTGCAGGCAAAGTTGCACTCAGGTTCATATATTCAAATCGGCCAAATGCAATCAATTCTTTATCATCATGAAATTTGTTGTAGAGCAGATTATAGCCAACTTCCGCATAACCGCCATACAACGAATTGGGAATATTATGTGCATATGCCCTATTGATTGCCGAAGCTTGCGGAATACCTACATAAGAAGCAAGCGCCCGGATATTCCAACCTTTATAAGAATATTGAGCATTCATTTCAAATAGATCAGCAGGATTTCCGAAAGGCCCGGAATTGAGCAATAAACTATCAGCCACTCTTTTTTCCAAAGCTGTAGTTCCACCAATATATCCTGAAGCCTGTAAGCGAAAATTATTGATATAGTATAAAACAGAAGCAGATAAGCCAAGGCTTGTACCCTGCGTTTTAGATCCCAATTGGCGGCCATCACGTATGCCGCTGCCATTGCGGAAGCCCGCTGAATTCAAGCCATTGGTTAAGGCAATGCTATAATTCAGCCCGGGGATTTTTTGTATAGTACCAAAATAACCAACACCTATTTCGCGCCATGTGGAAGGAATAACGAATTGCTCCACGAAAGGCCTGTCAACGCCATTAAAGGTGGAGGGCAAATGGTTTTCATTGATGAATCCCAATCGTGGAATGAATAAGCCGGCAACAATATAATTGGCCGGGTTTTTTAAATTAAATTTTAGGAAAGCCTGTTCCATCGCGATTTCTCCATTACTTTCTTCATTTCCTACAACCAATGCATCTTCCACTTCCAATTCTGTAAAGAGGGAAATTTTATTATTGAATTTATGGCCGACAAATAATACAACACGTTTTAAAGTAGCTTCCGAATTCCTGCGTTGCACATCATAACTATACTGTGCTTCACCATAGCCGGAAATGATTGTAGCTTTATCCCGCGCCAGCAAGCCACTCGACAATGAGTCTTCATTTGTAAGAATCTGTGCATGTGCATTCAACATGAAAATAAATATGCAGCAACCTATTGTTGAAAAAATTTGAATAATTTTTTTCGTCATAAAATAGAAATAGGCTGCAAAGGTGGCAAACAGAAATTTCAAATATTATCAAAATCGGGAATAATAATATTGAAATCGGGAAATTTTGCTTTCACAAATACAAGGAACACCTTATTTTTGTCATCTTTGAAAATGGGGAATTAGCTCAGTTGGCTAGAGCGCTTGCATGGCATGCAAGAGGTCACCGGTTCGACTCCGGTATTCTCCACTTTTTTTCAGTACTCTTTTTTAGATCAGTTGGATAGAGCGTCCCGACATCGAATGTCGGGAAGGTCACCCACTGAGGCGACTTGGTATTCTCCACTTTTTTTTCAGTAAACTTTAGTTCAGTGGGATAGAGCGCCGGTATTCTACACATGTGTTTGTGATAAAAGAAACATTGAGTTTTTTTTATGAAAAGAAGTGTATTTTAACGTAAATATGCATATTAGCAGCAACCGTGCGACACAGCTACGAACCAAGCGACAGTTTGACGACAAAGTAAGGTTCTTACAAGACAACCATTTTTGAAAAGCGGACAACTACGTTGGACAATTTGAATTTTTTATTTTTTGCCGACTCGCGATTTTTTAAAAACCATTTTTAGAAAAACACAGCCAACGCACAGCAAGCACATTTGCATTTTTCGCCAACACACAAGCCGACACTAAAAAATGCAAAAGAGCTTGCTCTTACCTACGCACCAAAGTTCGCCCACCACCCAATATTCTTAAAAAGTGCTTATTTCATAAAAAGTTGATATATTTGCACCAAATGCTAATTTATATGAGTAAAAAAGCAATAAACAGATTGAAAGCAGTTTTAGCCGAGCAAGGCAAGACAAACAAATGGCTTGCTGAAAAACTTGACAAAAACGAAACGACTATTTCACGCTGGTGCACCAACGAAGTTCAGCCGTCAATGGAAAATCTTGTTGAGATAGCAAAACTCTTAGGAGTTGATGCAAGAGAATTAATTAAATCAACGAAAGCCACTAAATAATATGCAAGTTCAAATAGACGGTAATAAAATTTTTGCACCACTTAAAGACAAGTGGCTTGTGCAAACACCCGAAGAAAAAGTTCGTCAAGAATACATTTGCCGACTTGTAAATCATTACGGTTTTTCTCTTGACCAAATGGAACAAGAAGTAAAAGTCAGCAACTCAAAACGTGGACAAGGAAAAGCCCGTGCGGACATTCTTATTTGGAAAACAAAAGAAGACAAAAACAATTCTAAAAGTCCAATCATTGTAATTGAATGTAAAGCCGAACACATTACTGTTCGTGAAGAAGATTATTATCAAGGTTTCAATTACGCTTCTTGGGCAGGTGCTGACTTCTTTGTTACAACTAACTTAAAAGAAACAAGAATTTTCAAAGTTGTAAAAGGCGAACTTCCTAAGAAGTTGGAAGAAATCGTTGACATTCCCGATGCAACAACAGCATTAAATGACAAAAAAGTAAAAGACTTATTATCTCAAACAAAAGCATTCACAAGAGATGAATTTAGCCGTTTGCTTTTTAAGTGCCACAACATTATTCGTAACAACGACAAACTTTCGCCAGAAGCGGCTTTT
>CAYXHX010000023.1:10162-15553 GCA_964464835.1 uncultured Chitinophagaceae bacterium
ACGAAATAAGCAAAATCTTGTTTATGAAAATCCGCTACGAAAGAAATCCTGACGAAGACAATATTTTTTCGTTGAAGCAATTCAAAAAACAAGAAACGCACTACGACAAAAACATTCGTCCTGTAAATGTTCGTTTGCAAGGTCCAAATATGGACATTCCATATATGGATTATTGGTTTGAACTAACCAAAAACGAATTTAAAGACGATGACTTATTTGACCCAAACGAGAAAATTAAAATCAAACAGGCAAGTTTTGAAGCGATTGTAAAAGAATTGGAAATCTATAACCTTTCAACTACTTCTGATGATGTAAAAGGAATTGCTTTTGAACAATTCCTAGGGAGAACATTCAGAGGAGAATTAGGGCAGTTTTTTACACCAAGAACAATAGTTGATTATATGGTCGAAATACTTGACCCACAAGAAGGCGAAACAATATGCGACCCTTGTTGTGGTAGTGGTGGTTTTTTGATTAAGGCGTTTGAATATGTTCGTTCAAAAATTGAAGAAGATATTCAACAAGCAAAAGAAAAAATAAAAGAGAAATACTACACAGATGATTTTGGCAATTTGAGTGAGAAACAACAGGAGAAAATAGACCACATTGTTAATGAACAATTCAATATGCTCAACGCAGAATTAGACATTAATAATCCTCATAGTCGCATTCGCAAACTTTCTTTTGATTGCATTTTTGGAACAGATGCAAATCCACGAATGGCTCGAACTGCAAAAATGAATATGATAATGCACGGTGACGGACACGGTGGCGTGCATCATCACGATGGTTTGCTAAATGTAAACGGAATTTTTGACGGACGATTTGATATTATTCTAACTAATCCACCTTTTGGTGCACGAGTTGAGAAGTCTTTGAAAATAACTGAACAAGACAAATACACCGACTATGAAAGAATTGCAAAATACACCGAACGTTTTGGAAGCGATTACACGGAAGCCTTAAAACAAATTAACGACAATATCGGGAAATCAGTTTTAAGCTTATTTGAAACTGGTGATATGAGTTCCCTAACCGAAGTGTTATTTATTGAACGCTGTTTAAACTTGCTTTGTGAAGGTGGCAGAATGGCAATCGTTTTGCCCGAAGGCGTTTTAAATAATACCAAGCTTCAAAAAGTAAGAGATTATGTTGAAGGGAAAGCAAAGATTATAAATATCACTTCTATTCCTCAAGATGTGTTTATTGCCTCAGGTGCTACAGTAAAACCGAGTTTATTGTTCTTCAAAAAATTTACAGAATTAGAAGCTAAACAATATAACACGATAAAAGAACAAGCAACGGAAACGATAAACGAAAAACACAAAGAAGAAATTGAATCCTTAGAAAATCAACTTAGCCAACGTGGACTTTCAAAAGAAGAAAAGAAAGAGTTGAAAGACAAATTGAATCAAATTTTACAACAAGTGGAAGATGAAACCAAACAAGAAGTGAAAACCAAATTTGACTATGAAATTCCGATTGTAGAAGTTGAAAAAGCAGGAATCAGCACTACAGGTGCACCAATTGAAAACGAATTAGAACCTGTTGCAAAAGAGTTCAGAAAATACCGTATCAAAAACAAACTTTGGAAAGACCAGTATGTAAAAGTGGAATACGAAGTATTTAACGACACATTTCAACGAGTGATTGCAGCCAACGAACCGGAGGTGTTTTACGAAAAACAAAATTAAAGAAAGAACAAAGTGCAGACAACACAGCCAAACCAACATATAAAATTTGTTCCGTTTCGAGATATATTATTGTGGGACGTAAAACGCTATTCTTCAGAGCGTATAAAATCTAATTACCCAATTGTGAAATTGGGTTTACACATTCAAGAACAAAGTCAAAAAATAAAACTCTTTGATTTTCCCGATGAAGTATTTGGAATATTGGGCGTTAACAATAAGATTGGAATATTTGACGCATACAAAGAAAAAGGAGCGAACATAAATCAAGCCTATAAAAAAATGGAAAAGGATTGGTTGGCTTATAATCCTTATCGTGTGAATGTTGGAAGTATAGGTATGCGAACAGCAGCACATCAACACGAATATATCAGCCCTGCTTATGTTGTATTTAGCTGCAAAGAAACATTGCTCCCTGATTTTTTATTTAAACTTTTCAAAACAGAACGCTTCAACAAAATTATCAATGAAAGCACAACAGGTTCAGTTAGACAAAATCTAACTTTTGACATTTTAAAAACATTGGACATTGCATTACCGCCCATTGATGTTCAAAAGAAATTGCTTGAAGCCTATTATCGTAAATCGGAAAAAGCTTTGGAGCAAGATATTAAAGCAAAAGAAAAGGAACTTGAAATAAACGACTTCCTCCTTTCTACTTTGGGTATAAGTCTTGAAAAATCTGAAAGAAAAAAGGGAATAACATTTACGAAATTCAGTTTTATTGACCGTTGGGCGGCTGATTATTTGTTCAATCTCAATTCGATTAAAGGTATAACAGAAGGCAAATACCCAGTTCAAAAAGTTAGAAATTTTCTTTTGGCATACCAATATGGTTTATCTTCTAAAGCTACTGAAGAACCAATTGGAATACCAATGCTACGAATGAATAATATCAATAACGCTGAACTTGACATTGACGATTTAAAATACATTCAAATTGAAAATGGTCAAAAAGAAAAAGTCATTCTTGACAAAGGTGATTTATTGTTTAACAGAACTAATAGCAAAGAGCTTGTCGGAAAAACCGCAGTATTTGAGTTAGATGAAGAATATACATTTGCTTCGTATCTTATCCGATTAAAACTTGATTCAACTAAGGCAAATGTTTATTTCATCAATTTTCTTTTCAATTCTTCCATTGGTCGAACTCAAATTGATATGATTAGTCGCCAAGTTTTGGGACAAGCAAATGTAAATGCTCAAGAACTGCAAGAATTTATTTTTCCGCTTCCAGATATTAAGACTCAAGAAAAAATTGTGTTAAAAATTTCAGAAATAAAAAATGAAGCTAACGCCTTAAAACAAAAAGCGATATTAAACAGACAAGAAGCGATAAGAGAGTTAGAACAAGACATTTTCAAAAATTAAAGAGTATGCAAATCACATCGCTACACATAGAAAACTACAAACTGCTGCAAAAGTTTACTATAAACTTTCACAAAGATGTTTCTATACTAATTGGAATTAATGGTTCTGGAAAATCCACTATTTTGGAGGCAATCGCTCAAATTTTTAGTGATGCTTTTCTAAAAGAAAAATCAAAATTTGGATTTACACTCAACTATAAATTGAGACTGGAAGAAATACTTGAGCAAACAGTAACCACAAGTGAGTTTAAAACAGAATACATCAAGGTTGAAATTTCAGCAACAACCAAAAATGAAGTTCTAAAATTCAAAGTTTTTGTTGCTGACAAAGTTTTAGAGAAAGAAACAGAAATAGAAAAGCACTTTGGAACTTTTGAAAAAATTCTGCCAAGCAATATCGTAATTTATTATTCTGGCTTAGCAGAAATAATGAAAGAGATTTGCAAACCACACGATGAAAAATTATCGGTCAATTACAGAAAAGGAAACGTAAATATCCAACGTCCTTTCTTCTATTTTGAGCCGCCTTTGTTCAACCTAATTCTATTAACCTTGCTTTCGTATGAATATGGTGAAATACCCGAATTTCTTGCCAAGAAAGCTAAAATTAACGGAATTCAAAACATCACAATTCGCTTAAAAAAACCAAGTTGGGGTAAAGGTAAAATTCAAAATTGGTGGGGAGCGAAAGGAGAAGTAAAAAGTTTATTGGACTATTTAGATAGCATTGGTAAACCTTTAGTAATAGACGATAATACTCCAAACTCAGGAAGAAGCGGAAATGTAGTGATTGAAGGTTGGCAAAATGAAGCATTAATTATAACCATTATTGGACAAGAAAAGCTTTTTGAACTTAAAGAACATTTTGTTGAAGAAAAAACATTGTTCAAAATCCTAAATACGTTAATCATTGATGGATTTGCACCCGAAGTAGAATTTCATTTTGTTGGCGATGAAGGAAATTTCAATGCGTTGAGTGAAGGAGAACAACAAGCAATTATTGTTCGTGGCTTAGTTGAATTAGTGAACAACGAAAACACGTTGTTTTTGTTTGACGAACCCGACACATATCAACACCCTTCTTGGCAACGCAGTTTTATTGAAGAAATAAACAAGTTGGCAGATAGTAAAGATTTCTCAACAAGTCAGTTCATAATTACAACACATTCACCACAGCTTTTAAGCAATGCAGACCCTTCTACCTGTGATGTTCAAATTCTTGAAGAAGGTGAAATTGTAAAGGTTACACCCAAATATTACGGTAGAGATATAAGCACAATACTTTACGAAATGATGGGCGTTGAAAGAAGAAATAAAAAAGTTGCGAAATCTTTGAAAGACCTTTTTAGTCTTATAGAGGACGAAGATTTAGCTCAATCAAAAGAAAAATATGCGGAGTTGGCTGAGCTTTTAGGCGAAGATGATCCCGCTATTGTAAATGCAAAATTACAGATTGAATACTTAGAAGAAGCCAACAATGAAGCAGATAAATAAGATCGCAGAACCACAATCTTTGACACAGCACAGAGCTAATCAGCCAGCTACTTATGACGGTTTACCTCTTGTTGCAAAAAATGACCTTCGTGAAAATCTTTTATCTGAACAAGGTCATATTTGTTGCTATTGTATGAAGCGCATACCTGAAAAAGTAAATAATGACGGAAATGTTTCTTACGAAATGAAAATTGAACATTTTCAAAGTCAAACAGGCTTCCCGAATTTACAACTGACATACACAAACTTGTTAGGTGCTTGCACAGGCAACGAAGGAAAACCTAAAAAACTTCAAACTTGTGACACGAAAAAAGGAAACGACATTTTAACGATAAATCTACTCACAAACAATCCAAGTTGCGAAACACTTTTCATGTATAATGCAGACGGAGAAATAAGTTCAGCTAACAATGACGATGAAATCAATAGACAAATAAACGAAGTTCTAAACCTAAATATGCAGACACTAAAAGACGGCAGACGAGAGATTTATTTAGAAGTTCAAAAAGAAGTTGAGGTAAAAAGCAAACAAATGGCAACCAAACAATTAAAACTAAATTTCTTTACACAAGAACGAGATAAATGGTTAAACCGAACAGACAATAAGCATAGACAATTTTGTATGGTTGCTGTCTATTATCTGAACAAAAAAATAAGACAAAATCAAAATTAACCCAACGCACAAAGCAAGCACAAGACAAAAATGGTTCTTAAAAAATCTTCCCGACACTTAAAGACAAAAAATGTTATACAGGCACAACAAGACAGAAACGGCAGACGCTAACAAGGTATCCATTGTACCTAAAGTAAGTCGAGGAAGATAATATCGTAGATTT
>CAYXHX010000024.1:0-4987 GCA_964464835.1 uncultured Chitinophagaceae bacterium
TAAAAAAACAACTAAGAAATGACTGCAAGTGGTCTGAAAAACCGAGGGTACTTTAGGGCTTTACCAATCGGCACATTTAATACTTCTTCTAATTTTGGAATTGGCGGATCTTTAAAAGGTGCATTCCCGGTAGGCGCTTCTGGCGATATCACAATAACTGCCGGTTATATTAATTTCAGTGCAAAATCGGGTTTTATATCATCCGGTTTAATTCCAATGAAAGCAGGTTATCGTTTCCGCACTTCAAGTGGTTTTTATGCTGAACCACAAGCAGGTTATGGAAAATTTACAAAAGGTGGTGGCGGTGGATTCTTGTATGCTATTAATGCCGGGTACCTGGACAAATCCGGTTTTGATATTGCAGCGCGATATGAAGGAATCAGTAATAAAGGAACACTTTCATACATTGGGCTACGTATTGGTTATAATTTCAGCCTATAAAAATAGATATTCATTTTTCCAAAATAAAAGCCGGTTTTTACCGGCTTTTATTTTTTTTTCTCAAAAAGAATTAGAATTTGTATGTTTACCCAATTGAATTATTATTTCATTCATTAAATTCTATTAAAATGGACACATCTAAAATGATTAAAGCATATTGCTTAAAAACAAAAGAAAAAAACGTTCCTATGCAGGATGCGGTAATTCGTAAAACAGCCAAAGGTGGATATATGGCAGCAGGCCACGATGGAAAGGGAAATAAAATGGCAGCTATTTTAAGTGAAGCAAAAGCATTGCAGGCAATTGCTGACGGCGTAGCAAAAAAAGATTTTTAATCAAAGAATTTTTCATGGAAAACGTGGCTTAAGGCCACTTTTTTTTTGCCCCAACTTTACTGTACGTGTTAATAAAACTAAAAAAAACAGGATGTATTAAACCTTGTTATTGAATGGCATCTAATTTGAACTTTTTTCTATCAAACTTTCATTTTCTTATCCAAACCGTATAATTCTAATTTGGAATTTATGAAAAAAATATTCATTCCCATCGTTGCATGTTCCATGCTTTTTATCTTTGGATGCCAAAAAACCGAAAACATAAATAATGGCCCGGATGGTTACCAGGGCCCAATAACGTATGACTTTAGCAATGCTTTTTTAGCACATTCCAATAGGTTTGATAGTATACCACTTTATTCAATGTCTGCATTGGAAGAAAAAGATGGCGTTTATGGGCAAAATGAAAATTACTATGGTGAAATGCAAGATTTACCATTCATATTTAAAGCGCCACCTCTTGCTACTGACACCTTACAGAAAAGGCCATTTATTATTTTTATACATGGCGGTGGTTTTATAGATGGGGGATATAATGATGACTCTTCAGTATTTGCAGTGGATTATTTTGCACAAAGAGGATATGCCGCAGCCACAATAGAATACAGGTTGGGATGGAATACAGGAGGAAAAGACCCTGCCGATTGTGAAGGGGATACTACTTCTATGGCAGAAGCTATTTACCGTTCAGTACAGGACCTGCGAGCTGCACTCAGGTATTTTACAGCCCATGCTACTGAATATGGGATTGACCCCGGGCAAATATTTTTATTTGGCAGTAGTGCCGGAAATGTTGCTGCAACGGCAACAACATTTATGACGCAGGATGATTTTAATGCGATCATCCCAAACGTAAGCAATACTTTAGGTGATCTTGATAATGCATCAAATGATTTAAAAAATTCGTATCATATTCAGGCCTTGCTTACCAAGAATGGCTTCGCTTTATTCGATAAAACCTATATCAGTTTAGAAAATTGCAAACCCATATTTTTTATGCAAGGTACCGAAGATGAGGTGTTGCCTTTTTCACAGGGAACGCCCTATTATTGCCCCGATTATGCTGTATCTTATGGATCAGATGTTGTAAAAGATATCGTGAAATCATATAAATTTCCCTATACCCAATTCGCTGAGGTTGGGGGCTTGCATAAAGTGAGTTATCCTTTGGAATTTGCTGTTAATCAAATGTGTGTATTTATTAAAAATCTATGGTCAGCAAATTACAGGTACACGGAGTTCCAGAATTATGAAAGGGTGAAGTATCAGCAAATTCAATAATCGAGTTCGCACTTCATTTCTTTTTTTTTAGATTTGTAAAAAAAATACATGAATAAAAAATATATCCTTTGGCAATTTATTGTTCTCGTTTTTGTTTTTTCTTCCTGCAATGCATTAAGATATCCGGGCAAAAGAAAAGGCAATAATAATACCGGAACAAATACTCAAAACCAATCTTCTTACCCCCCACAGCAACCAAGTGTGGATGAAATTCCGCATGCTGTATCGTATGATTTTAAAAATGCTTCACTTGCATCGTCTCCAATGTATGGAGAAAAAATAATATATGCACCATCAGATTTAAAAAGATCAACCGGTGTTTATGGGAGCAATACTACATTTGCAGGCAATAAAACAGATCTTCAATATTTCTTTACTGCACCCAACGAAAAATCGAATACTAAAAGGCCTTTTGTATTATTAATACATGGTGGCGGTTTCCTGGCCGGTTCTTATAAATCTTCCATGGCGCCAGCTATGCTGTTTGCGCAAAGAGGATATGCCGCTGCAAGCATTGATTACAGGCTTGGTTGGAATACCGGCGGTTCCAACCCCGGCTCATGCAAAGGAGATACAATTAGTATGTATAAAGCCGTGTACCGGGCAACACAGGATGCGCGGGCAGCCTTACGCTATTTTGTAGCCAATGCAGATCAGTTTGGAATTGATACAAGCCAGATTTATATTTTTGGCAGCAGTGCGGGAAATATCACGGCAGCAGCAGTTACTTTTATGTCACAACAGGATTTTGATACAAAATTGCCC
This sequence comes from uncultured Chitinophagaceae bacterium, assembly GCA_964464835.1. Lineage (GTDB taxonomy): Bacteria > Bacteroidota > Bacteroidia > Chitinophagales > Chitinophagaceae > JAFDXJ01. The sequence goes on from CAYXHX010000024.1 coordinate 2,823, forward strand.
GGAATTGAAAATAGTCTTGGCAGTCTTTATACCGCATCCAATAATCTGAGGAATGATTTTCATATAAAAGCATTATTAACTGTTACTGGTTTTGGAATGGTAAGCAAGTCTTTCATCAACAGCAATAATGTTGTCCCTGTATTTTTTATGGTACGGGCAAATGACCCGGTTTTACCATACGGTCACGAACCGGCTTTTAAATGCAGGAATTATTTTTTATTGTATGGCGCATCTGAAATTAAAAATGTGATTAAGTCCTACAACATGCCATATACTTTATATACCGAATCGGGAAACATGCATAAAGTAGGTTATTCCAATGACTTTATTGTCGGCGCTATGAGTAGCTTTATCAAACGATTATGGGCCGGCGATTATCGTTTCCAGGAATATGCTGATTATGCTAATAAAATGGATGCCAAAACATTATAATAAAATTTCTAAAAAATAAATCTCTATTTTTTTATTTATATTTAAAAATTTGATGTAGGTTTACATTTCGTTTCAATTGAAAATATCAAATATTTACTCGTTTTTTATTTTCAAAAACTGAAAACACCAATATCCGCACTGGGTTGTCATTAAATTTTTATTTATAACTTGAAATTAAATTGAATTATGAAAACATCAATTCTTGTTACCGCTTTGGCTATAGGCGGACTTTTTACTGCATGCCATAAAACATCATTTGTAGAGCAAAATGATGCTGGTGCTTATGGATCAACCGGCAAATTATTTGGAGCTATTGATGGAGAGGCTACAGACACGATTTGTATTCCAATCAATGAAATGGGAGATACCACTTACCGGGGCTTCCAGGGCGGTTTTTATCCCAATGGTGCTACTACACCACAGGGGCAATACGCAGCCGACCTGGATTCAATCAACAAAACTATTTGGGGATTAGACACTGCCGGAAATCGCAAAAATAAAGCCGGTACAATTGTAATAGGTGGCGTAGGCGTTTGTTTAAGCGGCGCACCTGTAAATGGTTTAAGAAGAAGAAAAAGAAACCCGCTTACTATTCAAAATATCAATTTTGTAAATTTTGAATATGGTGGAGCTACATTTCAATATATAGCTGACCCAAATAGTATTTATTGGGATCATGTAGCTTTAAAAATGCCAAGCCAAAATACAACTTATAAGCAAGTACAGATGCTTTGGATGACTTCTGATGATTCCACCAGTATAACTGATTTCCCAGCACGCCCATTGTTATCAAAAGAAAATATTAAAGCAGCTGTGAGGACATTAAAAATTAAATTTCCAAACTTAAAAATAATATACTTTGTTGGACGTCCTTACACTTATAATTTAAGTGATACAGCAGGAACCGGAAAAATTATGAATTCCCGGAGTAAAAACCCTGCACCATATCATCAGGGATGGGCAGAAAAATGGGTACTTGAAGACCAAATAAATGGCGACCCTGGCTTAGCTTACAAAGGGCCAAATGCAGTAGCTCCAATTTTGACTTGGGGCGCTTATGAATGGACTCAAGGAAAATTGCCAAATGCAGATGGTTTTACCTGGTATCCTTCCGATACCCGTGATGGCTTACACCCGACAGATGCGGGCAAAGATAAAATAGCCCAATATTTCTGGAATTTCTTAACTACTGATCCATATACAACGCAATGGTATCTTAAATAATATTTTTGAATAAAAAATGCCCGGAGATTTACCGGGCTTTTTTTATGCGGGTTTTGTACTAACAGCTTTATGCATCTTCTTCAAAAATTGATGCATAGAAGCCATTGAATTAATATCCTTTACCAATAGAATAAAATTAATACCGGTTTGTTTTAATTTTCCCTGGTTGGTACCGGTTTGTAAAAAATCCAATATACTTTTGAAAATTTCTGATTCAAAATATGGAGAATCATTTTTATTGATAAAATAACAACGCAATATTTCATTTTTTAAAGTCATTTTTTCAAATCCAAGTTCAACTGCCAACCATCTGCAACGGATAGTTATTAATAGATCTTCCACTTCCTTTGGTATTGGTCCAAACCGGTCAATCATTTCATCTTTAAAAATCTGTAACTCTCCTTCATTTTCACATTGGTCAAGCCTTGTATATAAAGCCAATCTTTCCGTAATGCTTTCCACATATACATCCGGAATTAAAATTTCGAGATAGGTATCAATAGTAAAAT
>CAYXHX010000024.1:4997-13180 GCA_964464835.1 uncultured Chitinophagaceae bacterium
TCGTTGCTTCAATTGCTGGTAGCGCTGAATTAATTGATTTTTTATCAAGCCCAATTATTTCATCTGAAGTAAAAATGAATGCGCTGTCAGAAGTTTTTGTTGCTGTACAATCAGAAACAAAATCATCCTGCTTCATGATTTCTTCTTTGAAAAGTTCTTTGAAATCACTTCTTTTTAATTCACGGACAGCTTCATCTAAAATTTTCTGGTACATCTCTATTCCAATATCCGCAATAAAACCACTCTGTTCTCCTCCAAGCATATTGCCGGCACCGCGAATATCAAGATCGCGCATGGCAATTTGAAAACCACTTCCCAATTCACTGAATTGCTCTAATGTTTGCAACCGCTTTCTCGAATCAACAGGTAATGTACTCATAGGCGGAGCAAGCAAATAACAAAATGCTTTTCGATTGCTCCTGCCGACCCTGCCTCGCAATTGATGCAAATCACTCAAGCCAAAATGATGCGCATTATTGATAATAATCGTATTCACATTGGAAATATCCACACCACTTTCAATAATATTTGTGCATACCAATACATCATATTCTTTATTGATAAAATCCAATATTCTTTTTTCCAAAATATGGCCTTCCAATTGACCATGTGCAAAACCAATTCTCAGATCCGGGCAAAGGCTTTGTATAATACCGGCCATCTCACTCAAACCCATAACCCGATTATGTATAAAAAATACCTGGCCATTCCTCTCTGTTTCAAAATAAATTGCATCTCTTATAAATTCCTGGTTGAAAACGTGAACTTCTGTTTGAATTGGTTGACGATTGGGAGGAGGTGTATTGATAATGCTGAGATCCCTTGCTCCCATTAAAGAGAATTGCAGAGTTCGTGGAATTGGTGTAGCTGTAAGTGTAAGACAATCCACACTTGCTTTGATGGTTTTCAATTTTTCTTTATGGCCTACACCAAATTTTTGCTCTTCATCAATGATCATTATTCCCAAGTCTTTAAACTGTGTACTTTTTCCAAGTAAGCCATGGGTACCAATAATTATATCAATTTTTCCTTGTGCTAATTTTTGTAAAATCTCTTTTTTCTCTGCTGATGATTTAAACCTGTTTAAATATTCTACCTGAACGGGAAATTCTTCCAGCCTTTCAGAAAAAGTTTTAAAGTGTTGAAATGCAAGAATAGTTGTCGGTACAAGCACCGCAGCCTGCTTTCCATCCACACAACTTTTAAATGCAGCGCGGATTGCAATTTCTGTTTTACCAAAACCCACATCTCCGCATATCAAGCGGTCCATTGGCGCCGGGCTTTCCATATCCTTTTTTACATCAATAGTTGCTTTGTTTTGATCGGGTGTATCTTCAAACATAAAAGATGCTTCCAACTCAGTCTGCATATAGGTATCCGGGGAATGCGCAAACCCTTTTTGTGCTTTCCTTTTGGCATACAACTTTATGAGGTCAAAGGCTAGTTCTTTTACTTTTACCTTTGTTTTTTCCTTCAGTTTATGCCATGCATTACTACCGAGTTTATAAATTTTTGGCGCTGTTCCTTCCTTACCTGTATATTTTGAAATTTTATGCAGCGAGTTAATATTGACATATAAAATATCACCATCTTTATAAATAATCCGTACGGCTTCCTGCATTTTTCCATTACTCTCCAATTTTTGCAAACCACTAAATGTACCAATTCCATGATCAATGTGTGTAACAAAATCCCCCGGCTGTAATTCTCTCAAGGTTTTTAAAGTAAGCGCTTTACTTTTACTATAAGCCTGTTTGATTTTAAACTTATGATACCGTTGAAAAATCTGGTGATCCGTATAGCAAAGTATTTTCAATGAATGATCTACAAAACCTTCATGAATAGATTGAATGATTGAATTAAATGCAATTTCGGTTTGCAAATCAGTAAAAATACTTTGAAGCCTTTCCAATTGTTTTGCCTGTTCAGCAAATATGTACACTGCATAACCTTTGGATAAATGATGTTGTAAATCTTTAATTAAAAGATCAAATTGCCGGTTGAATGCCGGTTGTGTTGTTGTAGAAAATATCAATTTTTCTGTTGAAAAAAAAGCTTCATAACCAAATTCAATAATTGGTTTCAGCTTCAATTCATGTTCCAGTTTATCAACAACAATAAAATCATTTGGCAAAGGAGTTTTTAAAAAATGTTCACCGCTATCAATTTCACTTTTTTTATTTTCCCTAAAATTCAATAAAAATTCATTGAAAGAATCTTGTTCCTGAGCAAGCTTTTCTGCAATGACATTCCAATCCTGAATCCAAACCATCGTATTTGGAGGCATGAATTCTATCAAAGAAATTTTCTCTGTACTCTCCCGGATATTCTCAATTTGAGGAATAATGGAAACTTGAATTAATCGCCTTTCGCTCAATTGTGTTTCAGGATCAAAAATGCGAATACTATCCACTTCATTGCCAAACAATTCAATGCGGTAAGGCTTTTCATTGCCAAACGAATAAATATCCAGAATTCCTCCACGTAATGCAAATTGCCCCGGCTCATATACAAAATCTGTTCGCTCAAATCCATATTCTACAAAACTTTCCAAAATTCCATCAAGATCCAAACTGTCATTGCTTTTAATTTGTACAATTTTTGTTTGCAGGTTTCCTGGAATCACTACTTTTTCAAACAGTGCTTCCGGGTAAGTCACTAAAATTTTTTTATTTCCCGGGCCGGCAATTTTTACCAGGGCTTCCGTTCTTAAAACTATGTGGGAAGAATTTAATTCTTCAAAATTTTTCCTGGTTTTAAATGAAGATGGGAAATAAAATAAATTCAATGATTGCGTTAATGATTCCAATGCATTTTGAAAATAGGCGGCTTCCTCTGCATCATTCAAAATGACAAGGTGATTGGCTCCTCCGAAATCGGGATTTAAATAAATACTACTGAAAATAAATGCGGGGCTTGAACCTGTCAAACCTTGCAGGAAAATTTTAAAAGATGAATTTAATAGTTCATCAATGGGCAAAAAGCTCCCTGCCAAATCTTTAATAAGTGGCGATTCCTGGTAAACTTTAATCAATTCTTGTAACTTCATATCCTGCCCCGGCAAAGATAAAGCCTTGAATGAATTCCCGGATATTTATTCGTATGTTGAAATATTATTATAAAAAGAAGTAGTATTGTGTACACAAAAAATATATTATGGCTGCAACCTGGCGTACCGGTAAGTATATTAAAATAGAACAAGCAACTGCAAATACAAGGCGTTACTGGATTCAGATTCCCGAATTGGAAAATTTTGAATTTAAACCCGGGCAATTTGTAACATTGGATTTACCTATTCATGAAAAAGTGAATAAACGATGGCGGAGTTATTCCATAGCATCACACCCGGATGGATCGAATATCATTGAATTGGTCATTGTTTTGCTCGAAGGAGGTGCGGGTACTACATACCTGTTCAATGAAGTTAATGAAGGGGATGAAGTTTTATTACGCGGGCCTCAGGGTGTTTTTGTATTACCTCAGGAAATTGATAAAGATCTTTTTTTTATTTGTACGGGTACAGGAATTGCGCCTTTCAGAAGCATGATAAAATTTATCCAACTCCATAATATCCCGCATCAAAACATTTATCTCATTTCAGGATGCAGGTATATACCGGATGGATTATATAATGATGAAATGAAAAACCTGGAAAAGGAAATGCCTAATTTTACGTATATCCCCACTTATTCAAGAGAAAAAGAAGATAGCGGTGTTTGTACAGGCTATGTACACGGCGTTTATGAAAGTATTGTTCAACAAGAAAAGCGTGATGCAAAATTTTATTTATGTGGATGGAAAAATATGATTGATGATGCACGCAAAAATATCGCAGCGCTTGGCTACGATAAAAAAGATATACATTTTGAACTGTATGGATAAATCAGGAAGCCAATAATTTCAACTTCTGAGAATTGCTTTTTTGATCCGCTTTCATGGACAAATCTTCTTTTAGTTGTGTATTTTTCTTTTCCAGTTTCAGGATTCTTGCATGATTGTTCAGCATTTCATCTTCAAGTGTAAGGATTCGCTTTCTTTGTTTTGCAATAATCTTGTATTTAATAAATACGCCTGTCACAAAACCCGCAATGCCTGCGCCTGCAACGGAGATAATCGTAAATGACTGTGGTAGCATTAATAAGCTAGCAAAGTTTGTCATAATTGGATATTTTTTGGATATTTGGTAATAAAGATGTTAATCTTCTAATTCGTAATTCATAAATACGTAATTACTTCAATTTGGTTTACTTGGTTTTCAGGAGGGAATGCAAATATATATAAGATTTAGATACGGAGGTATTTAATTATTGTAGGAATGATTGAAGATATGTTGATCCGTTCCTGCAACATTGAGTCGCGATGCCTGAGTGTGACCATTTCATCTTCTTTTGATTGATGGTCTATTGTAATACAAAATGGCGTACCAATGGCATCCTGCCTGCGGTATCTTTTGCCAATGGTATCTTTTTCTTCATAAAAACAACGGAATTCATGCTTGCAGGATTCAAAAATATTTTTAGCAATTTCAGGCAAGCCGTCTTTTTTTGTCAATGGCAAAATGGCTAATTTAATAGGCGCTATTGATGGAGGAATATGCATCACTGTGCGCGAATCTGTACTGCCATCTTCTTTTTTTAAAACTTCTTCTTCAAACGAATTAGACATAATCAACAAACACATACGATCTAATCCAATGGAGGTTTCAATTACATATGGTATATAATGCCGATTCAATTCAGGATCGAAATAGGTCAATTTCTTGTTACTATATTTCTGGTGATTGGATAAATCAAAATCAGTCCTTGAATGAATACCCTCTACTTCTTTAAATCCAAAAGGAAACTCATATTCAAGGTCCACAGCAGCATCCGCATAATGAGCGAGTTTTATATGATCATGAAAACGATATTTTTCCGGGTTAATCCCTAAAGATAAATGCCATTGCAGGCGTTCATTTTTCCAGTAATCATACCACTGCATTTGGGTGCCTGGTTGTATGAAAAATTGCATCTCCATTTGTTCAAACTCCCGCATGCGAAAAATAAATTGCCTTGCTACAATTTCATTCCTGAATGCCTTTCCGGTTTGTGCAATCCCGAATGGTATTTTCATTCGCGCACTTTTTTGAACATTCAGAAAATTTACAAAAATGCCCTGTGCTGTTTCCGGCCTTAAATAAATCTCATTTGCATCATCGCTCACCGAACCAAGTTGTGTTGAAAACATCAGGTTAAACTGCCGGATAGCTGTCCAATTTGTGGTTCCACTGACTGCACAAGAAATTTTATTTTTTTCAATTAAATTTTTCAGTCCATCAAAATCATCATTTTTCAATAATGCATCCATTTCATCCAACAATAATTTTGCCTCTTCACGTTTATTTTTTTTCTCAAGCCCTTCTGCAAAAGCTTCTATTAAATGATCTACCCTGTAGCGTTTCTGACTATCTTTATTATCTATCATTGGGTCACTGAAATTTGCTACGTGGCCACTCGCTTTCCAGGTAGTTGGATGCATAAAAATAGCCGCATCAATGCCGACTATATTATTGTGCATTTGTGTCATGCTCTTCCACCAATAATCGCGGATATTTTTTTTCAATTCACAACCATAAGGGCCATAATCATATACGGCACTCAAACCATCATAAATTTCGCTGCTTTGAAATATAAATCCATATTCCTTGGCATGGGCAATAATAGCTTGTAATTGATTGTTGTCTGTCATACTCATAAGCGCGCAAAGATACTGGAACTGCAATCATTAAAAAAGTGGATTTGCATTAGTTTATAATGGTTTTTCCAAACATTGGATAGCGGTAATCGCACTTTTCAAACGGTTGGTTTCGTTGCCTTCAATCATTTTCCATGGAGTATTTTGATGAATCAGCAAATCTTTATAGATGTGAAATAATTCCAATCTTTTCTGTTCTTCCGGGCACTCACGAAATGGGTCTTTTACCCAAGGAAAATCTGTATTGCACAAAAAATAAAAATCATATTTGCGCAAAGCAATTTGTTCTAAAATAAACGGATGGCATTTCCCAAAAACATATTCACTCCAAACCTTCAATACAAATAAATCTGTGTCAATAAAATAATAACCGGCGTGTTTTTGATATGAATTATATATTTCATCTTCCAATTTTACCTGTCCTTTCGCAATCAACAATAAATCATCATAGGAATAATCTGTGCCATTTTCCATTAAATATTCCCTTGCAAATTCGGGGCACCAGGGTGCAGAAAAATGTGTAGCAAGTGATTTGCATAATGTACTTTTTCCTGTACTTTCGGGCCCTATAGCAACTATCTTTTTCATACTTTTTCCGCTTTATATTTTTTGAGCCATTCGAGTAAACCGGAAACTGCTAATATTAAAAACAATACAAACATCAATGCAAAAAGTACCAGGTGCTTATAAAAAAATAAAGGAATTGCCACGAGGTCTGAAATAATCCAGGCAATCCAGTTTTCAATTTTTCGTAAAGCCATCCACCACATTGCCGTAATCGCTGATGCTGAAACAAAAGAATCTAAAATGGGCACTGCACTGTTTGTATAATTTTTCAATAAAAAATAGATGCCCGCCCAACCAACGATAAAAAAAATAGCGCCTGCAAAATATTCAAATTTTCCACACCAACTGATCGGATACGAATAGGTGTTGTCTTTTTTTAATACCCAATGATACCAGCCATAAATACTCATTACTACATAAAAGATATTTAATACACTGTCTGCATACAATTGTGCTACGAGGCATACATAGGCTGCAATAGCAACCCCAATGATGCCGGTGGGATAAACGAGAATATTATTTTTTTTGGCATACCACACACTTGCAAGCTGCATAATAGTTGAAATAAATTCCAACAATGAAAATTGTCGGAAGTCCTGAATAAACTGGCTATAAATTTCCGGGAAACTCATTTGTAAAAATATCAAAGATAGCTTTATCTGTATTAGTTACAGGAGTAGCTTTGCCAATCACAGGTGAATAATTATCTTTAAAAACTTATAAAAAAATACTTTATGAAAATTGCAGTTTTAGGTGCAGGAATGGTTGGGCGGGCTATGGCCATTGATTTAGCACACAATTACAATGTTACATCCTTTGATAAAAGTATAGAGAACCTGCAAATCCTGCAAGTCAAAAACTCAGGTATTGAAACTCGTGAGATGGATCTTTCTGATTACATAAAATATAAAGAAACATTTAGCAGTTTTGATTTATTAATTACTGCAGTGCCTGGCTTTATGGGATTTGCTGTTTTAAAAGCGGCTATTGAGGCCGGGAAAAATGTGGCGGATATATCTTTTTTTCCGGAAAATGCATTAGAACTTGATGCATTGGCCAAAGAAAAAAATGTAACTGTAATTTCCGATATTGGCGTAGCGCCCGGTATGAGCAATTTAATTTTAGGCAGGTACAATGAAGAAATGGACATTGAAACATTTGAGTGTCTTGTTGGCGGCCTCCCGAAAATCCGCAAAAAACCTTTTGAATATAAAGCGCCGTTTTCCCCCGTTGATGTAATTGAAGAATATACACGGCCAGCGCGATTAAAAGAAAACGGGGTGATCGTTACAAAGCCTGCATTAACAGAAAGAGAAATGATGGATTTTCCAGAAGTAGGAACGCTGGAAGCCTTTAATACCGATGGTTTACGAAGTTTATTATATACAATGAAACATATTCCCACGTTGAAAGAAAAAACACTGCGATACCCGGGCCATATAGATTTAATTATCGCATTAAAGCAAGCAGGATTTTTTAACACTGAAAAAATAGAAGTAAATGGGAATGCTATTTCACCGCTTTCTTTTTCCTCCAAAATTTTATTCTATGATTGGAAGTTGGGAGAAAATGAGGAAGAATTAACCATCATGAAAGTGTCCATTAATGGGAGATCAAACGGGCAGCCTGCAGAAGTTTTATATACATTATTGGATAGGTATGATGATGCAACAAAAACTTCTTCCATGGCGCGCACAACTGGTTATACATGCACTGCTGCAGCAAACCTGATCCTGAAAAATTTATTTACAAAAAAAGGTGTTTTCCCGCCGGAACTGGTAGGTAATGATGCAACTTGTTTTGAATTTATTTTGCAATATTTAAAAGACAGGAAAGTAATTTGGAAAAAAGAAAATTAAAGTTATGAAGGGATATACAGCCTG
>CAYXHX010000024.1:13192-15525 GCA_964464835.1 uncultured Chitinophagaceae bacterium
ATCTATGTGTAGTGGCGCTAATTTTAAATTTCGAATGGTAATGGATGGAGATTGAAAATACAGGATATTATTTTTCGAAACTTCATTTACCAGGGTTTGAAGCCGGTTGTTTCCGCGGATTTGTTTGAGGATGGCAAAAGGTAATTTGGCCTTATTCATTTTTTGTACAATCACAATATCTAATAAACCGTCACTCAGGCTTGCATGCGGCGCTATTTTTACATGATTCCCAAACTGGTTACTGTTGGCTATGCTGATAAAAAAGGCATCTGTAAAAAAAGAAAAATCATCAACTACCACTTCAAATTGATAGGGCTGTGCTTTGAAAAATTGAATAATGCTTTGTTGTGTATAGGAAAGTAAACCACGATATGCTTTTTGGGCAAATACTTGCGCTACTTTTGCGTCAAAGCCAAGGCCACTCAACATGCATGAAAACCTGTTATTGACCGTAAACGCATCAATATATTTGGCTTCACCATTTAAAATCAATTCAAGCGCTTTGGGTATTTTTTTTGGGATGCCGGCTGTAAGTGCAAGCCCATTGCCACTGCCAACGGGCAAAATGCCAAAGTTGATTTTAATTTGTGCATTTACCATGGAGCCGACAACCTGGTTAATAGTACCATCTCCACCAACAATAATAAGATCGGTAATCCTGTCTGATTTTATTTTCTCAATTAAAAAATCATAATTGCCTACTGCATTGGTTGGCAATATTTCGAAATGCAAATTTTTCCCGGCACAAAAATCTTTTATCTCCTGTGTGAGTCCTTCTTTTTTCGTGTTGCCGGAAATAGGATTTATGAGGAAAATAAATTTTCTCGGCATTTAAATGGCATTTTTACGATACAAACGTTATGTGTGAAATCATCACACGCTACAAAGGTATTGACAAAATCATTGATATTTCATTACCACTTCAGCAAAACGCTTGCCCATGTAAATCCGCTACCAAAAGCAGCGAGGCAAACGAGATCGCCTTTTTTAAATAATCCTTTTTGCCATGCTTCACATAAAGCCATTGGGATGGATGCAGCAGTTGTATTTCCATACTTCTGAATATTGTTATACACCTGGTCATCTCTTAAATTTAATTTTTGCTGCACAAACTGGCAAAGGCGCAAATTGGATTGATGAGGTATCAGCATGCCAAGGTCTTGCGGTTTGTAACCATTTTTATCAAGCGCTTCCATGATTACTTCCGGCAACATTATCATGCCTTTTCTTAAAACCGGCTGGCCATTCATATATGCAAATATTTCTCCCTTATCCAACATTTGCTGTGTCATTAATGTTCCGCCAAATTCCCCGGAAAGATCATACGTAGCTACATCTTTTTCAACCCAATGATTGCCATGTGCGCCTGGATTATACATTGCCAACATTTCTGCAAAGTTTCCATCACTGTGTAAATGTGTGCTAAGGATTCCCCGGCCTTCTTCGTCTGAAGCCCGCACAACTACTGCCGCAGCGCCATCTCCAAATAAAGTTGCCAATGTTCTGCCTCTTGTGGAAAAATCCATTCCATAAGATTGTTTTTCAGCGCCAATCACTAATATATTTTTATACATGCCGGATTTAATAAACTGGTCGGCCGTGCTCAATGCATATAAAAACCCGGTACATTGGGTACGAATATCCATTGCACCAATATTTTCCAATGCAAGTTCGCGTTGGACCAATACGCCACATCCCGGGAAATAATAATCCGGTGTAAGGGTAGCAAACAATAAAAAATCTATATCATCTTTTGAAATACCGGCTCGCTCAATCGCAATCTTTGCAGCTTCGGCCCCCATTGAAGCGGTGGTCTGTTTTGTGCGATGCGCAAAGCGCCTTTCTTCAATTCCTGTATGCTCCCGGATCCATTTATCATTTGTATCCATATACTTTGAAAGCTCGTCATTGGTTACTACACGCTCCGGTACATACATGCCTATACCTGCAATTACACTATGTTTCATATAAAAATTTAAGGGCACGAAGGTAAAAAGTTCAAAAAAATAAATTGTTAAAGTAATCAAATTTTGGATAAATGATCATTACAAGTATCCATTTCCAGGTTCAATATTTTAGCCAATACTAAAGTCTTATGCATCAAAGTGGAGTATCACATCGGTTTAAAGCACTGGATGTTTTCAGGGGAATAACCATTTGTTTTATGATTATTGTAAATACACCCGGTTCATGGGAATATGTGTATAGCCCACTGGATCATGCAGTTTGGAATGGTTTTACACCGACTGACCTGGTGTTCCCTTCCTTTTTATTTGCCGTAGGAAATGCCATGAGTTTTGTAATTCCGAAATGGGAAGAAAAAGGAAATTTGT
>CAYXHX010000025.1:0-10047 GCA_964464835.1 uncultured Chitinophagaceae bacterium
TGCCGGCAGTGAATTATTTGGACACGTGAAAGGAGCGTTTACAGGTGCACAAACAGACAAGGAAGGGCATTTTGAAATTGCCAATGGAGGTACATTATTTTTAGATGAAGTTTCCAACTTGTCTTATGATGTACAGGCTTCACTTTTAAGAGTGATACAAGAAAAAATTTTTAAACGAGTAGGAGGAAATAAAGAGATGGCAACTGATGTACGCATTATTGTAGCGTCCAATGAAAATTTACAGGAAGCATATAAAAAAGGAAAATTCAGGGAAGACCTATATCATCGCTTTAATGAATTTTCAATTAATCTTCCTCCACTACGGAAAAGAAAAAAAGATATTGCTCAATTTGCTCATTTTTTCCTCAAAAAAACAAACCAGGAACTTGGAAAAAATATCGAACAATTGAAGTAATGCAAGCATTTGAAAGTTACTATTGGCCCGGAAACCTGCGTGAATTAAGAAATGTAGTCCGGCGCGCTGTTTTACTGACGGATACGGCTGCTATTTCAATTAATACATTGCCTTGGGAAATTACAAATATTCCCACAATAATACAGGATACAAACTCAGAAAATTCCATGCCTCTGGAAAAACCGAAAGATGAAACAGATTTGAAGAATGCAGCAAGCCGTGCAGAATATGAAACGATCATGAAGGTATTGAAGCAGGTAAATAATAATAAGACAAAAGCTGCAGAAATATTAAAAATAGACCGCAAAACTTTATATAATAAGATTAAAGTTTACGAAGAAGGACTATAGAAATCAGTAGTCATTTTATTTTTTATAAATTTTAGCAAAAAGCCAAATGATAATGACAATCACTATTGCTATTATTATAAACCCTGTCCACATTCCAGCTTTAAAAATTGCAGCAATCGCTTCACAGCTGCTTAAAAATGGCAAAGAAAATATTATTGCTAAAATTCCGGGATTCCTTTTAAACATAATTTTTTAAATGTATGCATAACAGAATTGTGCCAATTAATAATTTTTTTTTTGCTCAACCCTTTTGAGAAAAAAGTCGCTCATGGATTCATCTCATTTTTTGGCAGCTTTTTTGAAACACTACATAGAAAAGAAATTAAAACTCAATTATTTCATTTTTAAATTAAATACATGAAAGCAGGAAAATTAATTGCGGGCATCCTTGCAGGCGCAGCTGCGGGTGCAATTTTGGGAATTTTATTTGCCCCTGATAAGGGTGAAAATACAAGGCATAAAATAGCTTCAAAAGGAACTGATATAAAAAACAAATTCAGTGACTTTATAGATGGCCTCTGTGATAAATATGAAAACATGAAGGAGGATATTACTGAAAGAATGGAAACCTATGAAGAAGAGGAGCGTATAGCAAGCCATAGATAAATTCAAAAAGCAGGGAATGAAAAAAAAGCGCATTGTAAATTCTGAAGAACAGCTTGTTATTATTAATAAAACAGCTTCTGATGCTACCTCATTGAATGAAGAAAATGAAAAGAAGATCCATAAGAAAAAAGTAAAACCTATCAAGAAAAACAAACAAAATAAAAATGTGCCCTGAACATATTTTATTCAAATAATTGATCCAGTTCTAAAAGGCTTAAAGGTTTTTCAAGAATGCGGAAATTAGTGGCAGATGTTTTTGGTACATTGAAAGCGCTTATCAGGTGTAGCTGGGTTTTAGGGAAGTTGGAAAGTATATAATTTGTTTTAATCCAACCGGAACCATCCGGTAAATTATTATCGAGGAAAATATAATCGGGCTGTTCTTTTTCCAGCACCTTCATCCCATCTTCAATCGTATAGGAAATATACACCTGGTATTTCTTTTGGGTAAAATAGTTGGTGAGAATAATGCCCAGGTCTTCTTCATCATCTATGATTAAAACTTTTTTCATTGAAAAATTATTTTAGAATGAAAAGAAAAAATTATACCATAAGAAATTGATTTAAAAAAATGGTGTACGAATATACGTATAATTTTTGTTCAATGAATAAGTATTTGAAACAATAACAATTTGTATAAATTATTTTATTCAATAATTTAAAATTTACAACATGGCAGAAAATATAGTTACCAAAGTGCAGGAACAAATGGGCTTTGCGCCTTTTGAAAAAATAGATCCTAATAAAACATTGGGTAAAATTGATTTATGGCAACACAAAACTGCGAATCATTTTATACAAGCTGCCGCAATAACCGTTTTAGTGGGCATTTTTGAAAAAGGCAGCAAAGCAACAGGCATCCCTGCATTAATGAATGCAGCGAAAACAGGAAATATCCTTTCCGTTATTTTTGGAAATCAAAAAAATGAAGTGTTGCAATCAGTGGCGCATTATGGCGATCAAACTATGGAGACTACTTCAGATACAATGTCTGAAATAGCAAGTACTGCTATTTCATTAATTCAAACCTCTGTAAATAAAAATGCAAATGACGACCAGGTGGCTGCATATATAGCGGGCCAAAGACATAATATTCTTGTATACCTTCCGCCGGAGTTGCAACTTAGCCATATCCTAAATGATAATACCATTGATGATGAAACCAACAAAATGGAAGGGCCTGTTTCTACAATGGTGCATTTTTTTGAAGATTTGTTTGCCAAAAAACAATAGAACAAGTTTCATCAAAATAAGCATGTAAGATTGATTAAGACCCTATTGCATCCATTTTATCATCTTCATTGCTGATAAGCGGTGTTAATAATTGTTCTTCAATTTTTTTTAACCGGTTGTTTATCTCATCCAATTTTTCCAAAATGACTGTGTGAGAGTTTTCTGTTGCTGATTCAGTATTCATATCGCCTGTGCGAATTGCATTGTTGTCCATTACTTTTTTTATTTAATTATAAATTTTCTCAGGCATAAATAATGCCAGCAAAATATATAGACGAATTTCACGTATGTAAGCTGATGTACGAATTATATTATTGTAAATGCCTAAATAAAACCCCTATCAAATTATTACTATTATGAAAATTGTACAACAAGTTAAAGACAATAAAAAATGGATTATTCTAATAGCCTGTGTGGCAATTATTGTTGTTATTGGATTATTTTATATTAAAGCAAGGAATCTCCAGGATTTTAACCCGCTGATAAAAGAAAAACTCCAGGGAATTGTGAAAAATGGAACTGACGGCTTATATCATTTAACCTACGATTCTTTAAAATCAGATGTGTATGGTGGCACCGTAATTTTTAAAAATGTTCATTTCTTTCCTGACTCTGTACGCCTATTGCAATTAGATTCTTTGCATATGAAACCGGAGGATGTTTTTAATTTTACACTAACTACACTTGCAATAGATGGGCTTGATATAAAGGATTTTATTTCCAATAAAAAAATAGACCTGAAAATCATTTATCTGAATAACCCCACAATTAAAATTTTGCATGAAAGAAACGATTCATTAAATACAAAAAATGATACTACAAGCATACAAACTGTATATCAAAAGATTTCCACTTTCCTAACAAAGTTTTCATTAAAGAAGCTTGCCATTAAAGATATGGTAGTGATTCATCAAAATTATATCAGCAAAAATGCTATAAACACTTTGAAGTTTCAACATGTGAATATGTTATTTGAAGATTTATTAATTGACTCTATCACTCAATATGATTCAACTCGTTTTATGTACGCAAAAAATGCAGTAATCAGTTTGGGGAAATTTAAAGCACCTACCGCTGATAGTTTGTATATGATCAGCCTTGATTCTATCGTAATAAATGCAACAGGCAAATTTGCAAGTATTGACTCCATTGCATTTACACCCCGTGATAGCAAAAATGAATTTGTTGAAAAAATGCCTTACCTGAAAGAGCGTTATACGGCGCAATTTGAGCACGTTTTATTGCAACACATTGATTGGTGGGAATTCCTTTCCAATGAAGGGTTTTCAGCAAAAAACATGATCCTGGAAAATGGCAAATTAGAAATTTATACGGACAGGAACCTGCCTCCATTTCCAAAATCAAAAGTCGGAAATTACCCGCATCAATTATTGATGAAATTATCTATCCCCGTTTCTCTCGATTCTATGATTATCAAGAACCTGGATCTTACTTATGAAGAAAATAATCCTGATTCAAAATTGCATGGTAAAATATTTTTTAATAATATCTCCGGGTATGTTTATAATATCAATAATCAACCTGCAACGAATACCAATACCATCATGAAGATCAAGGCAAATTGCGATTTGATGAATGATGGGAGATTGGATGCTACATTTTTATTTGATGTTACTCAAACTTCTACCGGTGCATTTTCAGTTAGCGGGGAGTTGGAGAAAATGGATGCAAAAAAGTTATCTTCAGTGAGTGAACCGCTTGGGCTCTTTAAAATAGAAGATGGAAAAATTGAAAAACTATCTTTTGATTTTAAGGGAAGCGATAAAAAATGTTCAGGCCCATTTACATTTTTATATGATGACCTGCATATTTCCATTCTCAAAAAAGGCAATGAAGATGGGCAACAGGATAAAAAGGGTTTCCTGTCTTTTATTGCCAATACTTTTATCATCCGAAAATCGAATCCTGGAAATGATGGAGATGTCCGCACTGTAGCTGCTTCTTCAGAACGGGATATACATAAATCTTTTTTTAACCTTATCTGGAAAACGTTATTAGATGGGTTTAAACAAACGGTTAAATAAAATGAAAAAATAATTAATGCGTATTGAATTGAAAGGGTTTATGTTGATGTGGATGCTTCCATAAATTTATCCAATTTTTTGAGTAGTTTTTTAGTTTTTCAAAAAAACTATGATTGGTTCGTATATTAAAGTCATATACTTCTGCAGCTGCTATTTTCAAGCGGATTAATAAAAGATCTTCAGAAGAAATTGTTCTCATCCAATCAGGTATTGTTGTTTCTTCTTTTTGATCATGGCATATCCGGGCAATTCCATCTATATGAATGGAAATATTTTTCCCTTTTCTATAAAAGTGTAAAGTTGCAGGAAATTCTATTCGAGTTGGGTCATTATCTGTACCCGGTTGGTACTCAAAAAACCAGAGATGATTCATGTCATCTATATGCGCAATATTAATTATAGAAACCGGGTAACGAAAATGGCTGCTTTCTCCGGGAAAAAATAATGCATGCTTCATTTCCTTTATCTTTTCTGTCAGACTCACTAGGTTAATGTGTTGATGTTTTTCCATAACTGAAATTTCAAAGATGAAAGTTCATTCCTTATACCAAATGAGTATAGGCCATTTTATTTCAATAACATACAAGAGCCTGAAAAAAAACTGCCACCGGCAGTTTTTAATTAATATAAATGCACTCAGGCTTTTTGTATCAATCCAAGAATAAGCGAAATCACTGCCAATACTATTAATATATGAACCAGGCCTGTGCCGCTATATACAAAAACCCCCAATAACCAACCAATCACAAGAACAACTGCGATGATATACAAGATACTTCTCATAAAAAATTTATTTAATGAATAATTGAATTTCAAAGAATCAAAGAAAATTCCCTGCCAATGTTTTTGAACATGAATGATTTTCAATTCCGGGTAATTTCATTTGCAATTCGGGAAAACAAATCTACAATTGGGGAAAATGTTTTAAAACGAATTTAAAATTTACAATTTTGAATTGATTGATATGATGATTTCAGGTTGGCGTATTATTTGTTTTTATTCTCATCAAATTAAACATTTAAATTAAATTAATTATTTATGAAAAAGATAATCCTTGCTTTCAGTTTTGCATTGGGCATGTATGCCATTTCTTCCTGCAATAGTGGAATGAATGCGGATGATACGATGGACAGTACAAAAGATGTTAATGATAGTATGGCGAACATTTCAAATGACAGCACTACAATGAGTACAATGACTGTGAATAAAGATGATGCAGACTTTGCGGTAGAAGCAATGAATGGCGGAATGACTGAAATTGCTGCAAGCCAACTTGCTGATAAAAATGCTTCCAGTCAAAAAGTAAAAGACTTTGCGGCTATGATCATTAATGACCATACCGCTGCAAATAATAAAATAAAGAGTTTTGCAGAAAATAAAAATATTGCTTTACCACCCGCATTGAGTGATAAATCTCAAACTGCAGTAAATGATCTTGCAAAAAAATCAGGAAGTGATTTTGATAAAGCCTATATCAATATGATGATTGATGATCATAATAATGCAATCAGTTTATTCAGGAAAGAAGCAGATAATGGAATGGATAGTGATTTGAAAAATTTTGCTGTACAAACGTTACCAACACTTCAGCAACATCTCGAAAAAGCCAAGTCAATTAAAGATATGATGAATTGATATGCCAATTGTATTTTATAAAAAGGTACACATAAAATGAATTGTGTACCTTTTTTTGTAAATTGGGGAAAATTCTTTCCGGTTTGCCCATTTATTTCTACAACTAAAAAACTGAATCATGGATAAAAAAAATAATAAACCAATGAAAGAAGAAAAGCATGTGGAAAAATCCAATGATGAAAAAATAGACCAGGATTTTCCCGGCTTTCCCCATTTGCCAGCAAAAAAAGAAATCATTCAACCAAGAAATAAAAAGGAAAAAAAAGATGCAGGCCTGCATTTGACCGGCTCAAAAAATAACCCGGAACAGAATACCTATGGCGCTAAAAGAAAAAAGAAAACAGATGAAATAACTTCAGATGGCTCCGCCGGTGCATTCGATGCAACAGAAAATATCAAAGAAGAAGATTCTGATACGATTCGAAAAAATAAATGAACAATGTTGAATGAAGATCCCGGTATATTATTCAAACATTTCAACGGCTGCGTGTTTCTTGCAGATAATGAATTACAGTTTCTGGATATGCATGTAGCTGCCGGTACTATTTTAGATTATTCAACAGATGAACTCTCAAGATTTTCTTTATATGACTTGATTGTTGATGAAGATGAAAAAAAGAAGATCCGGCAATTGTTACACGGCCAACATAAAGTAATTGATTTGGAAATTAAACTGTACACAAAGCTGAATGAAAAGGTAGATTGTATTTTATCTTTAGAGAAAAATGAAGGAATGGATAATAAGCTGCAAGGGATTTTGATTGATAAAACAAAGGAGAATAGAAACACAATTACTGCCTTAAGAAACGAAAAATTAAAAGCAGCAGAAAGGCTGATCAATACATTGGCACATGAAGTAAGAAATCCATTGAATAATATTAATCTTTCTGTAGAACAGCTTTCATCAGAGTTGCAAGATGAAAATACAGTTACTTTTCTTGACATCATTCAAAGAAACAGTAACCGGATAAATACAATAATTTATGAACTTTTAAATGCCACTAAAACAACTGAGACTATCAATGATAACCTCAATTTGCAAGCGCAACTCGAAAAAACAATTGCTTTAGTACGCAATGAAATGATTCAAAAGAATATGCAACTGGAAATTGATCTTCCAAAAAAAGATGTAATTATTAAAGGCGATGAAGGGAAATTACAAATTGCATTATTGCATATTCTCATGAATGCAATTGATGCGATGAAGCCAGGGATTGGAAAACTTTCAATTCGCTTATTCTCAGAAAAAAGGATACATATTATTCATATCAGGGATAATGGAAGTGGCATTACAATAGAACACCTTGATAAATTATTTGAACCTTATTTTACAACCAAAAGAAATAGAATGGGCTTGGGCCTTCCCTACACACTAAACATTATTCAATCTCATAAAGGGACTTTGGATGTGGATTCTTCTCAAAAAAATGGAACAGTTTTCATATTGTCATTCCATAGCATAGAAAAATAATGCGTTAAACTGATTTTCTTTCAAATGAAAAAATAGCAGCATCCGGGTTTCGTTTTCCCTGGAAAAGCTCACAAAGTAATTTCGCTGCTATCACACTAAACGTGATCCCATTCCCACCAAAGCCGAGTGCATAATACGTTTGTTTATAATTCCCAATATAAGGTAATGAATCTTTTGTTTTACCAAATGTGCCACACCATGAAAATGCAGTTTGAAATGAATGATGTGGAAACAGCCTCGAAAAATCTTTTTCCAACATCCTTGTTTTTCTTTCCAAAAATATATCCCTGGTTACTTTATTACTGAAACGTACATCATGGCCACCGATGATAATCCGATCATCATTTGTACATCGTAAATATACATATGGATCATCCGTATTCCATAATAAAGCATGGTTTTTCCATATATTTTTCCCTTGTTGATCTTCCTGTGAGATGGCAGCATAGGTACAATAAAAATCAACTATATTTTTCCCAATAAAATTCACCACTTCATACCCGGTGGCATTGATTACTTTGCCGGCTTTGATTGTATTCCCGGTATTTGTTTTTATTTCTGAAAAATTCTTTCTATGTGTTATTGCTACAATTTCCGTATCGTCATATACTCTTAAGCCCTTTTCCATACTGTATTGCAGCAATGCATGAGTAAGCGAGTACGCATTTACAGAAGCCCCTTTTACTGATAAAATGCCGGACTCTGCAGCTAGGCCAAAATTTTTTTTCAATTCGTCTTTGCAAAGTATATCCACGATAAAACCCGCATCCCGCCTGGCTTTACATTCATCCTGAATAAATTGCATTTCCTTTCGGTATGTTGAAAAAAATAAACTATTGCGTTCTTCAAATTCTTTATACCCAATATTTGTCATGATACTGATCAGTATCTCTATTGCTTCACCACAGAGTTGATAGGTGCGGCTTGCAGCATTCCAGCCAATTTTTTTTGAAAGCAAATGCAAAGGAATATCCAATTCATATTGAAGCAATGAAGTACTTGCGCATGTACTGCCGAGGCCAATAGATCTTTTGTCAATAAGGACACAATCTATTCCTGCTTCCGTCAAAAAATAAGCTGTAAGCGCTCCGGAAATGCCGCCACCAATAATGACTACTTCACTTTCCGTATGATGATGGAGTTTTGGATAATGAAAAAGCAAACCATCATTGATCAACCAAAAGGGCCGCCCACCTGTTAATTCCATACAATAAAATTTTCTATAACTGAGAAATTAAATCAAAATGCATACTTCATTTTTTTTCCACTTATGAAAAGTAAATGGCAAAGAATTTGTTTTAAAAAAAAATGCATTTTCATTATTCACATTAAAAAAAAATTATGGCAAAATATTCAGAAAAAAGCCAGGAAAAGATAAAAGAAAATATGAAAGAAATGAAAGAAGGGAAATTGAAAACCGGTAGTGGCAAAAAAGTGACGAGTAAAAAGCAGGCAATTGCAATCGGGCTATCGGAAGCAAGGGAAGAAGGCGCCAGGGTGCCAGGGAAAAAATCAACCGGTAAATAATCGAAACACTATGGCTATGGCAAACACCCGAAAGATGCCCGAATATGCGGCATCTTTTTTTGAGTCAATACAAAATATATTCGCCTGATGACTGAAACCATTCCGCATATCTCACATAAAAAACTTTTAAAAATTGATAAAGATTATGAACAATCAGCCAGCCTGGTAAATCTTGTATATGTGCTTGATTCATCACCGGGAATACACAGAATAAAAGTTAGAAAAAAAATTGTATATGTATTTGAAGAAAAAGAAATCAAGAATAAGGAGCAATTAGAACGAATAAAAAAATTAGCCATTCCGCCTTCATGGGAAAATGTTTGGATTTGCCCGCATAAAAATGGCCATCTACAGGCAACAGGCCTTGATCTCCGGAAACGTAAGCAATACAAATATCATAGATTATGGCAAGTTTTGCGTAACCAAACAAAATATCACCGCTTATTTGAGTTTGGAGCTGCATTACCAGCACTTCGTTTATCCATAGAGAAAGATATTTCAAAAAAAGAATTGACAAAACAAAAAGTGCTTGCTACAATATTAAGCCTGATGGAAAGAACATATATCCGCATTGGTAATAGTGCGTATGAAAAATCAAATGGGTCTTATGGCCTTACTACGCTAAAGGATAAACATGCAACAATAGAAAAACATACGGTCACATTTTCGTTTAAAGGGAAAAAAGGCGTAGAACATACAATAAGCTTACGCAATAAAAAAATCGCGAAAATTCCAACTAAAGAAAGTGTAGAAAGTGCTATCAAG
>CAYXHX010000025.1:10057-15164 GCA_964464835.1 uncultured Chitinophagaceae bacterium
AATTGTTTCAATATTATGATGAAGATGGTACGCGCAAATCAATTGATTCCGGTGCAGTCAATCAATATATCAAAGATAAAACCGGCCAGGATTTTTCCGCCAAAGATTTCCGAACATGGGCAGGAACGCTGCATGCCTTGCACGCGTTGCGGTCTGTAAATGATGCCATAACTGAAGCAGAGAGGAAAAAAAATGTGGTTGAAGTTTTAAATGTGGTGAGTGAAAAATTGGGTAATACCCGTACGGTTTGTAAAAAATATTATGTACATCCCGGCCTCATTCAATTGTATGAAGATGATCAATTGAATTCGTATCTTAAAGAACTGGATAAAATAGAGAAAGATGATAATCAATCCGGCCTTACTGCTGAAGAGCAAGTATTGATGCAGATTTTGAAAAAATAAGATACGAAAGCTTCATTGAAAATATAAAAAAACTTCTTTCTAAATAAGTGGCTTACTCCTGTTGTTTTTCCAACTTTTCCAAACATTTTTTCAAATCAATTCCTTTTTTTAGTACCAGCGAAAATAAATCACCTTTTTTTTCAAGCCTTTTAAAAATTGTTTTAATTGTAAATTGTGTTGGCTGCAAGCCCTTCTTCACTTCTTTCCAATCGAGTGGTGTGGATACGGGCGCACCCGGCCTTGGCCGTACACTATAAGTAGATGCCAAAGTTTGCCCGCGGTTGTTTTGTAAATAATCCACATATATTTTTTTGCCACGCTTCGTTAATGATCTTTCCAGGCTTGTTAAATCCGGGATGCGCAATGTGGTTAGATGTGCAACAAGGTGTGCAAATTTTTTTACCTGGTCATTCGTATATTTTCCTCCCATTGGCACATATACATGAAGGCCAGTAGCACCAGATGTTTTACAATAACAGGCAGCGCCGGCACTATCCAAAACCTCTTTTACAACGAGCGCCGTTTCAATGACTTCATCAAAATTATTTTTTTCAGAAGGGTCAATATCAATGATCATATAAGTGGGAGTATCCATTTTTTTATACAAAGCATTCCAGGGATTCATTTCTATGCAGCCAAGATTGGCGATATACATCAATGCAGCTTTATTGTTACACATAATATATTCAATCATTTTTTTGTCAGAACCTGATTTAACTATTGCTTTTGGAATCCATCCCGGTGCGTGGTTTCCAAAATCTTTTTGAAAGAAACCATCATCTAAAATTCCATTGGGGTTCCTTTTCAGGGATAATGGCCGACCTTTGAGATAAGGTAAAATATACGGTGAAATTTTCCGATAATATTCTATCAAATCTCCCTTGGTATATTTTTCTTTTGGCCAATATATTTTATCCAGGTTTGTAAGTGAAAGTGTATGTGTATTTATTTTCACTTTCTTGTCGCCCCCATCATCATTTTTTTTTGCTAAAGAGCTTTTTTTATTTTCTGCCATATTTTTCTCGCTGATTATATGAACCGCTAATTCTTTGGATTGTTTTACTTCATTTTTGTTTTTGTCTATTCGCAAGGCCAAAAACACCGGGTGCCGCAATAACCCATCTTTTGTCATTTCTGTATATTTCAATTCGCATACCAATTTGGGTTGTATCCATGTAACAGGCATATTCACTTTTATTTTTTCATTAAATGGCGATTTATTATTTATAAGTGGCTGCATTTTTTTCCACAAATCCCTTAATGTTTTTTGAGTAAAGCCTGTACCGGTATGGCCCATGTACACTAATTTATTATTTTTAAATTGTGCTAAAATCAATGCTCCAAAGTATTTGCGGCTGTTTCGAGGTTTTGTATAACCAACTATAATGCCTTCACGGGTGTTAACATTTTTTATTTTCAACCAATCTTTACTTCTGGTATTACACACATATTTGCTATCCATTTTTTTTGCGATAATTCCTTCAAGGCTTGCATTTTTTGCGGATTCAAAAAATGCAATCCCCTGTTCTTCCACATGATCGCAATAACGGAGTAAATCATTGCCGGTTTTTTTAAGAAGAGCTTGCAATAATTCTTTCCTTTGCAGTAAGGGTAAATGACGAATATCTTTTTTGTCTATAAATAAAAGATCAAAAATATAATACAATATCGGCAAGGCTTTATTCTCTCCATAATGTTGTAATTTTTGAAAACTGGGCCTGTTATTTTTATCCAGTAAAACAATTTCTCCATCGAGGATTGCATTATGTTTTAAAGAAACCAATGCATCAGCAATGGGAGGGAATTTTTCAGAAAATGACAAGCCATTGCGTGAATATAATTGAATCAATTCATTTTTCCGTTCTGCTATGGCGCGGTATCCATCCCATTTTATTTCAAAAACCCATCCCCTATCATCAAATGGTTTGTCCGCCAGGGTAGCCAGCATGGGTTTATAATATTTAGAAATTTTTTTTGTTGCAGTTGGCCGAAGGTTTATTTGTTGTTTACTACTTACTTTTTGTTGTTTTTTTTTTCGCCGGCTTTCTTGATATATGACGGCACAAGATCTTCAGCTTTAAATGAAGTTTTTGAAAATTCATCTGTATGTTTTATTAATAACCAACTATTATCATTCTTTGCATCATTCTTTATATGAACGATGACAAATTCACCTTTCAATTTTTTTCCTTTCAAAATAAATTTTAATTCGCCTTTATGTAATGCAGACAGGGCTTGCTTTTCCGTAAGTGGTTCGTGATTTTTGTTTACCGGTATAAATTTTCCTTTATCCCAAATGGTTACTTGCCCGGCTCCATAATTGCCTTCCGGGATTTCGCCTGCAAAATGAATATAACTCACCGGGTGGTCTTCTACCATCATGGCAAGCCGTTTATCTTTCGGGTTGAGTGAAGGCACTTTCGGTACCGCCCAACTTTTAAGAACACCACCCAATTCCAATCGAAAATCATAATGCAAATGTGAAGCATGATGCCGTTGCACTACAAAACGGAAGCTTGATTTTTTATCTTCTTTACCCTTTGGTTCATCTGTATTCTTAAAATTTCTTTTTGTATTGTATTTCGTTAAAACCATATCAGGAAACTTTTCGTTTTTCTTTTGTACCAAGGCTTGCCTTCAGTTGCGACATTAAATCCTTTGCTGTGGAATGCACAACTTTCATTTTTGGAGTTGCTATTTTTTTACCTTTGGCTTTAGCCTTAATGAGTTTCATCAATTCACCCGAATAAGTATCTTTATATTTTTCTATATTAAAAGGTTTTGTAAGATGATCAATTAATTGATCGGCCATTTTTAATTCAGCCGGTTTACTTTTTGATGTGGGAATATTCAATTCTGATGTATCCCTTATTTCTTCTGCATAACGGATTTTATTTAAGACAATCACTTCTTTCAAAACTTTGAGAATACAAAGGCTTTCTTTGCTGCGCAACACAAAACTGCCAAGCCCTGCTTTCCCCGATTTTTTTAACGCATCACGCAATAAGCAATACGCTTTCGCGCCATTTTTTTCAGGCACGGTATAGTATGGAATTTCATAATAAATGCTATCAATATCTTTTTCATTTACGAATGCAGAAATCTCAATGGTCTTCGATTTTTCGGGGCTTGCTTTTGCAAAATCTTCATCCGTAACTACAATATATTTATCATCCATTTTGTATCCCTTCACAATATTTTCCCATGCAACTTCTTTACCGGTTTGTTCGTTTACACGCTTAAACCTGATATTGGAAAAATCTTTTTTGTCCAGCATATCCAAATTAATATCACTTGATTCGATGGCACTGAAGATTTTAATGGGAATATTTACAAGGCCAAAGCCAATTGAGCCGGACCAAATTGCTTTCATAACTTTTTAAAAAAGTTGCAAATGGCATACCAATAAAATATTTTTATAATCGAATATTTGTTGAAATGGCTAATCATCATTTACCAGAAAAGTAACAGGCTGCACTTGCATATATTTTACATTACGCCCATTCTGTATAGCAGGCAGCCATTGTTTGCTTTTTTGTATGACACGTACAGCTTCTAATGCAAGCCCATAGCCGGGATCATTCAGTGCAGATACATTGGATACATTACCTTCCTTATCTACAATAAATGAAATTTGAATCGTGTATTTCCCTGATGGCGCACCATTTCTCATCGGCACATCTACATCAAGATTGCGTTCAAGGTATTTCTGCCATGCTGCCATGCCCCCGGGAAATTGTGCTTCTACTTGCACTGTATGATACAATGAGTCAAAATCTTTGGCCGCTCTTTGTAATGGAATATCGGCTACACTCACTTTTTCAGGCGGTATATTTTTAAATTGCCCATTGGCTCCATTGCCTGAATTATTTGAAATGTTTACAACTATTTCTTCGGGATCAGCGCTTATGTTCTCAATCACTTTTTCTTTGACAATAATCGGGATTGTTGGAATTATTTTTTTTGTTGAAACTTTCGATTGCGGCGTTGGTTTCACAGGCATGATTTTATCCCTGTTGGTATTCGCATTACTTAAATGAACTTCAGGCCCCGTAAATAATACATGTGGCGGTGTTGAATGAGCGGGGAAAAAAGTGATGCCTGAAAATGCAATACTTATCAGCCCAATACAAAAAATAGCATACCATAACCGGCGCGTATAATGTGTACGAAGTTCATACGCACCATACGATTTATTTTTTCCTTCGAATACAATGTCCAATAAATTGCTTTGCAAAAATTGTGTAGCCTCCTTACGATTGTTTTTTTCTAAGAAGCAATTGGGGTAAAGATTCCACAAATATTTATTTTTATGGAAATACAGCGAAAGAGCATCGCGCTCCAGGCCTGGAATTTTTCAAACATAGTACATTGACTATCCGGGAAAACTTAAAAATTTGATTATAAAAATAAATTTTTATAATGCTGGATTGAAATTTGAATTTATTTTTCAAAATAGTATTATGAAAAAACTTCAGGGAAAAAAAGTAGCAATTCTTACAGAAAATGGTTTTGAAGAAATTGAAGTGACAAACCCCAAACAAGCACTGGAAGAAGCCGGCGCGGAAGTGTTTATATTGTCTCCGCAGGAAAATACTGTTACAGCCTGGGATTCCGATCATTGGTCAATAAAAATGAATGTTGATCAAAATGTACATGATGCAATGATTGATGAATATGATGCATTGTTCATTCCCGGCGGA
>CAYXHX010000026.1:0-14919 GCA_964464835.1 uncultured Chitinophagaceae bacterium
AAAAAAATATTTATGGAAAAATACAAGGCAAATGAGCAAATAGCTATTCAATGGTTTGATGCATTTAATACACAAAGCCTAGATGAATTACTGGTATTGTACGATGAACATGCAAAACATTTCAGCCCTAAATTAAAGATAAAAAAACCTGCAACAAATGGATTGATAGAAGGAAAAAAGGCTTTGCGCGAGTGGTGGGCAGATGCTTTCAAACGCTTACCCGGCCTGCATTATGAAGTACAAACCATTACTGCCAATGAACATCGGGTTTGTATGGAATATATTCGTGAACTACCCGGTGATGAAGATATGAATGTGGCAGAGGTGTTGGACATTGAAAATGGGAAAATTATTTATTCCAGGGTTTATCATGGTTAATGATTTTATTTTTCATAGATCAAAAAATAAAAAATTAATTTTTGCAACGCATCATTTTTACTGTTACCAATGACCTGAACTATGATCAGCGTATGCAGCGAATTTGTACATCATTGGCAATAGCAGGTTACGATGTGTTGCTTGTGGGCAGGAAAATGAAAAATTCCATACCACTTCAGCAGCAATCATTTGTTCAAAAAAGATTGAATTGTATTTTTCAAAGGAGCATTTTATTTTATGCAGAATTTAACCTGCGATTATTTTTTTACTTGCTTTTTAAAAAAATGAATGCACTGTGTGCGATAGATTTGGACACCATTTTACCTGTTTATTTTGTTTCAGCCATTCGTGGAAAAAAAAGGATGTATGATGCACATGAATTATTTACAGAGCAGAAAGAAATCGTAACAAGGCCTTCTGTACACCGTTCCTGGCTTGCAATAGAGCGATTTGCAGTGCCAAAATTCAGGAATGGATATACAGTCAATGAATTTATTGTACAAGAGTTGAACAGGAGGTATCATGTTCAATATGGATTGATTCGAAACCTGCCAAAATATGTTGATTTACCGGAAAATACCCAGCATCAAAGCAATGAAAAATTTTTAATTTACCAGGGCGCAGTGAATGAAGGAAGGGGTTTTGAAACGTTGATTCCCGCTATGAAAAATGTGAATTGTACACTGCGAATTTTCGGCCAGGGGAATTTTTTTGATGAAGTAAAACAATTAATTAAAGAGCATCAGCTCGAAAAGAAAGTATTTTTAGAAGGCCCGGTTTTACCGGCTGAATTAAAAAAAATAACGCCGGTGGCACATCTTGGAATGATGATTTTTGAAAATGAAGGGATGAACCAATACCAATCATTAAGCAATCGCTTTTTTGATTATATCATGGCAGGTATCCCTCAATTATGTGTAGCTTACCCGGAGTATAAAAAGATAAATGATCAATACCATATCGCCTATATGATAGATGATATAAACATTGAATCTATTGAAAAGGCACTGAATTCAATACTTTCAGATGAAGCCGGTTATGCAGCTATCAAAGAAAATTGTGTACAGGCACGAACTGAACTTAATTGGGAAAAGGAAGAAAAAAAACTGGGAGAATTGTATTTTCAATTTTTAAAAAAGTGAATTTTTTTAAAAAATAATCAGTAATTAAAAAATACACTGGAAAAACATCTACATATCATTTGTCTCGATATTCCTTTTCCCGTCAACTATGGCGGCCTGTATGATCTTTTTTATAAATTGGAAGCATTGCAAGCATTGGGTGTTTCCATTTATTTACATTGTTACAGCGATGGCCGTGCACCGCAACCGGAACTGGAAAAATATTGCAAAGAAGTACATTATTATACGCGGGATACCGGTGCAAAAAGTTTATCCCTGAGATTGCCCTATATCGTGAAAAGCCGTAGGAGTAAAGCATTGCGTGAACAACTTTTAAAAGATGATTTTCCCATATTAATGGAAGGAACACATTGTACCTGGTTGCTCAATGACGAATCGTTTAAAACACGAAAAAAATTTGTACGGCTGCATAATGTGGAACATGTATATTATCATAAATTGTACAGGTGTACCACCGGCATTGAAAAAAAATTGTATTACTGGTGGGAATCCAAACTGCTGAAAAACTATGAAAATAAAATCATCGGAAAGGCAGATGCTTTTTGGGCTGTAACGAAAAATGATGCCGAATATATTCGCAATGAATTTTCATGCAAAACCGTTTTTTACCTGCCATTATTTTTACCCGGATGGGAAGTACATTGTAAGGAAGGCATTGGACAATATTGCCTGTATCATGGAAACCTTAGCGTTGCCGAAAATGAATATGCCGTGAAATGGCTGGTAAAAAATATTTTTAAAAAATCGGCCATCAATTTGATCGTAGCCGGAAAAAATCCATCCCGGAAATTGCGTGCTATTGCCCGTAAATTTAAAAATATAGAACTTGTACCGAATCCATCTGCATCAAAAATGGAATCATTGATTGCGGATGCCCATATTCATGTGTTGCCTTCCTTCAACAGTACAGGAATAAAACTCAAATTGTTGAATGCATTGTACAATGGCCGGCATTGTGTAGTGAATACGGAGATGGCCGATAATACTGGTGTGGATGAATTAACACATATTCAAAAAACTGCATCGGGCATGAAGCAACTCATAGAACAATTATATTATCAACCCTTCCTGCCTTCAGAAATTGCCATGCGAAAAAAATTACTGGAAACCATGTTTGATAATCATAAAAATGCGGAACAGGTAATAAAGTGGGTTTGGGGAGTTGAAACTCAAACTTAAAAAATTTTTCGCCCTCATATCTCCTCCACTACCGCACTGTCAAACACCTGATTCCTTTCAGTTTTTAATAATCGCGAAGGATATTTATTAATCACCGGGAAATCATGTGTAGCCATAATAATTGTAGTGCTATAGGTTTTAGATATCTGGAGTAACAACTGCATCAGTTCATCACTTGTTTCGGGATCGAGGTTGCCGGTGGGTTCATCTGCAAGGATTAATTTGGGTGAATTGAGTAATGCGCGTGCAATATCTACCCGCTGTTGTTCACCGCCACTCATTTCAAAAGGCATTTTAAAACCCTTGCTTTTCAGCCCAACTTTATCCAATACTTCATTTATTTTTTCATCCATCAATTTTTCATCTTTCCAGCCGGTGGCTTTTAATACAAAGCGTAAATTTTGATGCACATTCCTGTCTGTAAGTAATTGAAAGTCCTGGAAAACCACGCCCAGGTTGCGTCTCAGAAAAGGTACTTTTTTCCAGTTCATTTTTTTCAAATCAAAACCGGCTACCATGCCTTCGCCTTCGCGCAATGGCAATTCTCCATATAAAGTTTTTAAAAGGCTGCTTTTCCCTGTTCCCGTTTTCCCTACAAGATATACGAATTCCCCTTTTTCAACCTTAAAATTTACATCCTGTAATATCAGGTTACTGCCCTGGTATATATTGGCTTGGCTAATACTTACAACCGCTTCACTCATGCAATTTGTTTTGTCAAATGTAAAGTTTACAAACATAGTTTCCGAATACGCGAAAAATTTTCACCTAATTTTTTAAAATAAATTTGGTTAACTAAAAATTTAGTCTAACTTTGACTAACAATTTAGTTATAAAGAAAAATTACAAAGATGAAAAGGCTTACGAAAGCAGAAGAACAAATCATGCAGGCATTATGGAAAATTAAAAAGGGTTTTTTAAAAGACATTATTGAAGCAATGCCTGCTCCAAAGCCACATCACAACACCGTTGCCACTTTATTGAAAATACTTATCGAAAAAAAATTTGTTGCCACAGAAACCTTTGGCCGTATGTATGAATATACTCCTTTGGTAAGTAAAGCTATATACTCCAAAAACAGTTTGAACGGTTTGGTGAAAGGCTACTTCGGCGGTTCTTTCAGTAGCGCTGTTTCATTCCTGGTGCAGGAAAATAAACTGAGCGTAGAAGATTTGGAATTACTGGTATCACAATTGAAAAAAAATAAACCTTAAGTTATGGAAACTATATTTTTATACCCGATAAAAGTATTGGTTTGCTCTGCGATTTTCTATTTGTATTACTGGATTGCACTTCGCAATAAGCGCTTTCATTATTACAACCGGTTTTATTTATTGTTTGCTTTTATCACAAGCATTTTGTTGCCGTTGATGCAGCTCAACTGGTTTTATTTACCCGTTGAAAACAATAATGCTGTTTATTGGTTGCAAGGCGTAACCATTTCTGCAAATGAAACACCTCAAGGGTTTGTGGAAAAATATGTCAATGTAAAAACGATATCCATAACACTTTTTATTTTGGTAACTTTTATTCTCTTAGTAGGATTATTATTGCGTATCGCCAAAATTTATGCAATCAGGAAAATGTACACCGTGCAAAAAATGGGTGATGTAGATTTTATTAATACACCTATCCAACAAGCGCCATTCTCCTTTTTAAATATGCTTTTCTGGAGAAATGATATTTCATTGAAGAGTCAATCCGGTCAAAAAATTTTCAAACATGAATTGTCACATATCAAAGAAAAACATTCCTGGGATAAATTATTTGTTCAAGCCATCAATTGTTTTTTCTGGTACAACCCATTCTTCTATTTCATGCAAAAAGAATTATCGCTTGTCCATGAATTTATTGCCGATGAAAAATCTGTAGGCGATGAAGGGACAGCAGCATTTGCGGAAATGTTGTTGGAAGCCAATTTTTATCCCGATATTTTTTCACCCGCTCAATCATTTTTTTATTCACCCATAAAACGTAGAATACTCATGCTTACCACTTCAAAAAAGCCGCGCTACAGTTATGCACGCCGCTTATTCGTATTGCCTTTACTGGCTGTTACAACCCTGTTATTTGCTTTTAAAATGCAGCAAAAAGACACTCAAAACCCTGAGCCAAAATTCCATATTTCAAATGTTACATTGGATACCATTCCATACTATGGAATATATAATGGCAAAAAAATATATGGTGTAAAAGTGATGGTCAAAGAACAACTCGTAGAAATTACTTTGCAGGACAATACCAAAAAAACAATGACCGTGGATGAAGCAAAGAAAAATAATATTCAATTACCACCTCCGCCTCCGCCGATGCCTCCTTCAAAAAACGGGCAAGCGGAAATCACAACTATTGAATTATCAAATGATGTATTTGGAGATAAAAAAAATAATCAATCATCCGGTGGTGATATTACGCTCATTGCTGACACAATTGTATTTGAACAGGATAATCTTTCATCCGGTAAAGGAACGATTCAACTCCAATCAAAAATAAGTGAAAGCCCTTTGTATGTTTTAAATGGAAAATTGATGAGCCTCGACGAAATGAAAAATACAAGCCCGAATACCATCTATTCTATCAATGTTTTAAAAGGCGAATCAGCTACAAAAAAATATGGCGATAAAGGAAAAAACGGTGTTATTGAATTGATAACAAAAGATGAAAACACCAATGCTCAAAAATCTTCTGAAACCGTTGAAAACAGTAAAGATCAGCCATTAAAGGAAGTAACATTAACAGAGGTGAATCAAACCTATGAAAAGGAATTTACGCAAGTTCAAACACAAGCATCTTTTCCCGGCGGGCAGCCTGCATGGATTGCATATTTACAACGTAATTTGAATATCATGAATGTTGTGAAGGCAAATGCACCCAAGGGGAAATATACTGTAGTCGTTTCATTTCTTGTGGATGAAAATGGGAATTTGAGTGAGGTTAAAGCGATGAATGATCCGGGGTTTGGTACTGCTGCAGAAGCAGTAAGCGTTATTCAAAAAGGGCCGAGATGGGTACCTGCGGAACAAAACGGGAAAAAAGTAAAATATCGCCAGAAACAACCGATCACCTTTTTTATAAATTAATTAAAGACAAAATACAGGCATCGTCTCTACTATTTTAGAAGACGATGCTTTTATTTTAAAATATAATTTTTTCACCTTTGAAATTTATTTGCAATTCTTTTTTCTTACTTTCTTCCACATGGCCGATAATTTTTGCAGGAATATCCATGGCAGTTGATTCAGCAATCATTTTTTCAGCGGTTTGTTCATCCGTAAAAATTTCGAGGCGATGCCCCATATTGAATACCTGCATCATTTCGCGGTTGTCCGCCCCGGAATTTTTTTGTATGATTTGAAAAATTTCCGGCGGTTCAAATAAATGGTCTTTAATGATTTTCATGGGCCCGGGTAAATATTTCATACACTTGGTTTGCCCGCCACCACTGCAATGAATGGCGCCATCAATTTTATCGAAATGATTTTCCAAAAATAATTTCATTAAAGGCGCGTATGTTCGCGTGGGTGATAACAACAATTTTCCCATCATTATTTTTTCTTGCCCTTTTGAAGTAGTTACATCAACCAAATCCGTGAGTTTATTTTTACCAATATACACTACTTCATTATTCAATGAATTTTCAAAAGTCTCCGGATATTTTTCTGCATACATTTTTTCCAATACATCGTGCCGCGCACTCGTGAGGCCGTTGCTGCCAATGCCGCTGTTATACGTTTTTTCATAAATGGATTGCCCGCTACTTGCAAAACCAACAATCACATTCCCGGCTTTAATTCCATCATTGGTAATCACTTTATTTTTTGGCCAGCGAGCGCTCATTGTACCATTCACTGCTATTGTACGTACAAGGTCGCCCACATCAGCAGTTTCCCCGCCGAGATAATGAATGTCAATTCCAAAGTTTTTCAGCATGTCAAAAAACTCCTGTGACCCGGAAATTATTTTTTCCAACACATTGCCGGGAATCCTGCTTTTATTCCTGTCAATGGTGGATGAAAATAAAATATTGGTATAAATTCCTGCACACAATAAATCATCGAGATTCATTGCAATGGCATCCTGTGCAATGCCTTTCCAAACTTCAATATCACCGGTTTCTTTCCAATATAAATATGCAAGAATGCTTTTTGTGCCTGCACCATCCGCATGCATGATATTGATGGAATTATCATCACCCGTTAAAAAATCCGGGTACATTTTGCAGAATGCATTGTTATATAAACCCTGGTCGAGATGTTGTACAGCAGCATGCACTTCCTCCTTTTGCGCACTCACTCCGCGTTTGGTATATAAAGACATGGAAAAATATTTTTTAAAAAATTAAACCGCAAAAATACGTGTTGCTTGAATGTGATGTTTAAATTCTATCATATTCCTGCATGCCACTTATATTTGCGTTGCATGCAGGTACATACCGATATTAACAAGCTCCCTCAATTTAAAAATGCAGTGATAACCATTGGCACGTTTGATGGTGTGCATAAAGGCCATCAACAAATAATTGAGCAACTAAAAAAGGAAGCAAAAGCAATATATGGCGAAACGGTCATCATTACTTTTCATCCGCATCCGCGTTCTGTAGTGCCTGGCCGCAATTCCGTTTCTATATTAACAACGCCGGAAGAAAAAATAGAATTATTGGAAAAAATGGGTATAGATCATTTGGTAATCATTCCATTTGATTTGAATTTTTCTCAACAAAGCGCCACAACATTTATCCGGGATTTTTTGGTTGAAAAATTCCACCCACATACAGTTATTATTGGCTATGATCACCGCTTTGGAAAAGGCCGTGAAGGCGATTATCAGTTGATGGAAAAAATGGGCATGGAATCAGGGTTTACTGTAAAAGAAATCCCGGAACAGGTTTTAAATGATGTTACCGTAAGCAGTACCAAAATCCGCGAAGCATTAATGAAAGATGAAATTGCTATTGCAAATAATTATTTGGGCCATGCTTATTTTTTCGAAGGAAAAGTAATTGAAGGAAAAAAACTTGGAAGAGCATTGGGGTTTCCCACGGCAAATATTGAAATTTCAACTGCGGAGAAACTAATTCCGGGTATTGGCATTTATGCGGTGGAAGCGCAATTAAAGGACGAACCAAATTTGCTGAAAGGCATGATGAGTATAGGTTTCCGGCCAACAATCGGGGGCACGCCAAAGACGATTGAAGTGAATATATTTAATTTTGACAGGGATATTTATGGAAAGAAAGTCCGTGTTTTTGTAAAATATTTTTTAAGAGATGAAATTAAATTTCCCGGCCTCGATGCATTGAAAATGCAAATGAAAAAGGATGAAGAGGAAGCCCTCTCGTTACTTGGTGCATAACTCAGCAACATATTATTTTTACCGTCATTTCTTTTAATAAACTTTCATCTTCATACGATGCATCATTCACGCCGATGGTGCGAAGATTGTATTGATGCAGTAATAATAAAATTTTTTCAATACCCTTAAAACCATAATTTTCATAAGCCTGCAATGCCTGTTTGCTACTTACCGGGTTTCTGTAAAATATATTCATTGCTGATTGCATATTCACTTCCTGCATCTCAAAAAGGGTATATACTTTACTGAAAAAACTGTATAATGTTGTGAGCAAAAAAACCAAGGGTGCAGCCTTTGGGTTTTCTTTAAAATATTGGATGATACGCAATGCCTTTGCTAAATTTTTTCCGGCAAGCGCTGCCTGGAATTCAAACGGGTTGTATTCTTTGCTGATGCCAATGAACGTTTCAATATCGTTTGCTGTAATATTTTTTCTTTCACCAAGATTAATGGCCATTTTTTCAACCTCTTGCTGAATACGTACAAGATCATTTCCTATATGGTCAATGAGCAAAGCAAGTGCATCTTTTTTAATGGAAAAACCTTTGCCGGAAATCATTTCTGAAGCCCATTCCGGCAACTTTTCATCATACATTTTTTTGGTGGAAAGAATAACACATTTCTCTTTCAATAACTTGCTGAACTTTGTACGCTGATCCACTTTTTTATCTTTGTATGCAATCACAAGAACGGTGGAAGACAGGGGTTTTTCGAGGTAATGTTCCAGCTTTAAAATATCCCTCATGTGCTGTGCTTCCTTGAGAAGCACTACTTGTCGTTCTGCAAAAACGGGATACCGCATACAAGCATTCACCACTTCAGTCCATTGTGCATCTTTACCATAAAAAATCGTGCGATTGAACGCTGCTTCATTTGTAGGTAACAAATGATTTTCAGCAAACTGTATTACCTGGTCAATAAAATAAGGTTCTTCCCCTTCCAGCCAATAAATGGGTTTGAAAATATTTTTTTTCCAGTCTGCGATTATTTTTTCTGAGGCCACTGGGCAAATATCATAAAAATATTTTCTCTAAATTTTTTAATTAAAAAAATCAGGAAACTATGGTGATGGAATCCTCACTTAAAATCGGCATATTCTTAAAACGCAGGATAATATTTGCCACTACCACTACATCGCGCTGACAATACGCTACAATGCGCGGCAGGTCATGATCCTGGTAAAAAACTTCCTGTACTTTACTGCCATCAATATCGGTTTTCGAAGTGGGGATATTCAATACATGCGCCAGCAAATTCAATGAAATAAAATTTTTATAATCACCAAATTTCCACCACTGCAAGGTATCCACCATTTTTACTTCCCAGGGTTTAGCGCCCTGTAAAAAAAGATATGGGGGCAATTCCATACCATTGATCAGCATACGGCGGCAGAGATAAGGGATATCGAATTCACGGATATTGTGGCCACAAAATTCAAAGTATTTTTTATGTTTTAAAAGTTGTTGCGTGAGTGCATTAAAATCCTGCAGCAATTTTTTTTCATCATCTCCAAAGATACTTTTTACCCGAAGCTCTAAGCGGCCATTTTCATGCAACACAAAATAGCCCGTGGAAATACAAATTACTTTTCCAAACTCGGCAAAGATGCCGGCACGCTGTAACCACGATTCTTCGGCTGTAGAATTTTCTGGCATGGTTTTGGAAATCTTGTCCGACCAAAGGCTTTTCCACTCTTCGGGGAGTTGATTAAAAGCCGGGTAACCGGGCACTGTTTCAATATCTATAAAAAAGAGGTCGAAAATGGAAGGGCTATTCATAAACAACATTTTATTTTTTTTAAATCAAACATCAAACAATGAGTTACTCAAACTTACCATCATCGGGAACACCTAATACACCTGCATCCCAGCAACCTAAAGATAATAGAAAAATTATATATGCAATTTTAGTCATTGCATTATTAGGTACCTGGGCTTATCTTATTTTCGACAAAAATAAATCTTCAGATACGATTACGCAATTGCAAACACAATATTCAAGTGTAGATTCTGCAAGAAGTTCTGTTCAACTTGAATACAATGCAGCGCTTGCACGTATGGATTCATTAACCGGGAGCAATACTGAATTGACAGGTGAATTGAATGCAAAGAAAACTGAGATTGACAAATTAAAGGCAGATATCAAATCTGAACTCGGCAAGAAAAATGCAGACCTTTCAAAAGCAAAATCTATGATTGCGCAATTGAACGGAAAGATCACAGATTTACTTTCACAGATCGAAGTTTTAAAAACTCAAAACCAGGCGCTTACTGTTTCCAATCAGCAATTGACTACAGAGCGCGATACGCTTTCTTCTCAGAAGCAAGTGGTGGAGCAAAACCTGGCAACCACTACTGCACAAAAAGCTGCCGTAGTAGATGTGGCTTCTACATTGCATGCATCCAATATCAATATTGCCGCTATTAATATTAAAAACAGTGGCAAGGAAAAAACAACAACAACAGCGAAAAGGACGGATGTTTTCCGCATTTCTTTTGACCTTGATGAAAACAGGATTGCGCCAAGTGGTTCTAAAGAATTATACGTAATTGTTACGGCGCCTGATGGAAATCCGATCACTATCCCGGGTAGTGGCAGTGGTACATTTACTGCACGTGAAGCAGGCGAAAAAGTATTTACAAGTAAAGTAACCGTGCAGTATGAACAAGGCAAACTTACGCCCGTAAGTTTTGATTGGAAACCTGAAGCAGGGAAATATCAAACCGGGAATTATAAGATACAAATTTATCAGAATGGCTTTAAAATTGGCGAAGGATATAAGACCTTGAAGAAAGGCGGGTTATTTGGTTAATCACTCCTCCAATATAGTTTTTATTATTTTTGAAAACCCCCCGGAAACGGGGGTTTTTTGTGTGCTGAAAAGTAATAAAAATTACGGATATGAATGGAAGGGAAATCAGGCCGCGGCGGACATCACTCATCATTAAAGAACTATTCCGGTTTCATATTTTACTCGTCATTTTTATCACCGGTATTATCATCTCTTCCAAACTTACTCCGCCATGTTGAAAGGTGTTTCGGTAATAATTTACATAATGATTGTAATTATTGGGATAACATAAAAAACCTTCTTCCTTTGCAAAAATGAAAGATGAATTTACATTCGGTGCAGGCAGGCCGGCTTCTTTCGGATCACGGAAAGCCAGTACATCCTTCGGGTCATAATTCAAATTCCGCCCGTGCTTATAACGCAGGTTGGTTGTGGTTTGTTTATCTCCAATTACTTTGGAAGGATTTTTTACACGCACACTTCCGTGGTCTGTGGCCAATATAATATTAATTTTTTTATCCGCAATTTTTTTCAATGCCTGGTGCAAGGGGCTGTGTTCAAACCAACTCCGGGTAATGCTTCGGTAACTTACTTCATCCGCA
This sequence comes from uncultured Chitinophagaceae bacterium, assembly GCA_964464835.1. Lineage (GTDB taxonomy): Bacteria > Bacteroidota > Bacteroidia > Chitinophagales > Chitinophagaceae > JAFDXJ01. The sequence goes on from CAYXHX010000026.1 coordinate 11,445, forward strand.
GCCAATTCTTTTAAAATTTCAATTTCCGTTCTTGCATGGCTCATCATGTCCACAAAATTGTAAATGATTACATTCAGGTCATTTTGCAACAAATTATGGATATTGGAAACGAGTTGTTGCCCGTCATGATGATGCACCACTTTCGTATAACTGTATCGGGCATTTTCCTTGCGCAATCTTTTTAACTGTGCCTTTAAAAATGTTTCTTCATATAAATTTTTCCCACCTTCTTCATCATCATTTTTCCATTCTTTGGGAAATTGTTTTTCAATATCCACCGGCAACATGCCGGCAAAAATTGCATTGCGGCAATACTGTGTAGCAGTCGGTAAAATGCTGTAAAAGGTGTCTTCTTCCAATATACGGAAGTTTTCTGAAAAAATGGGTTCAATGGCTTTCCATTGATCAAAACGCAGGTTATCTATTACTATAAAAAAAGTGGGCACATCTTTTTCCATATGTGGTATCACTTTTTCTTTAAATAATTGATGGCTCATTATAGGAGTCGAAGCATCTGGTTTATTGATCCAGTTTGAATAGTTTTTGCTGATAAACTTAAAAAATTCTGTGTTGGCTTCATGCTTCTGTGTTTGAAACACTTCCTGCATTTCCGGGCTATTGCTCTTTTCCATTTCCAATTCCCAATACACTAATTTTTTATAAATATCCATCCATTCGCGGCTTTCCGGGTTACTATTCAGGGCAATGAATAAATTCCGGAATTGTTGCTGATAGGCATTCGTAGTTTTTTCGGATACCAGTCTTTTATTGTCTATTATTTTTTTCAATGCCAATAAAACCTGGTTGGGGTTCACCGGTTTTATTAAATAATCTGTAATCTGGCTGCCAATGGCATCATCCATCACATCCTCAGTTTCATTTTTGGTAATCATCACTACCGGAAGTTGTTTATTGACTTCTTTTATTTTTTGTAAAGTTTCAAGGCCGGAAATGCCCGGCATGGTTTCATCCAATAAAACCACATCCACTTCGTGTTCTTTTACAAAATCAATGGCTTCAAAACCATTGGTGAGGGTTTGCACTTCATAGCCTTTTTCCTCCAAAAATAATTTCTGCGATTGCAGGCTTTCTATTTCATCATCTACCCAAAGAATTGTTGCTACTGCCATTCGTTGTTTTTAAAACCGGTTTAATATTTTTATTTTAAAACCGGCGTTTTGTGAAAAATCAATCCGAATCGCCAAAATACAAATTGTACTTTTGCTTCCTGCCTGCAGGCAGTTTGTTTAACAAATAAAAAACATAGATGGAACAGGTATTGCGAAAAATTATTAATGATCCGGTATATGGTTTCATCACCATCAATGATCCCCTGATTTTCCGTTTAATGGCGCAACCTGTTTATGAACGTTTGCGCAGGATACAGCAAATGGCGATGGCACAACTCGTTTATCCCGGCGCCGTGCATACAAGATTGCATCATTCACTCGGCGCTTATCACCTCATGTGCCAGGCTGTTGCAGAACTCCGGCTCAAAGGCATAGACATTTCAACTGAAGAAGAATCTGCTGTGAAAGCCGCAATATTATTACATGATATCGGGCATGGCCCATTTTCACACGCATTGGAATATACACTTGTTCCCGGTGTACATCATGAATCACTGAGCTTGCAGATTATGCAACAATTGAATGCAGCTTTAGATGGAGCGCTTACATTAGCCATAGATATTTTCACCAATAAATACAGCAAGCCGTTTTTGCATCAACTCATTTCCGGCCAATTGGATATGGACAGGATGGACTATCTTACCCGGGATAGTTTTTTTACAGGTGTAAGTGAAGGGGTGATTGGGTATGCGCGCATTTTAAAAATGTTGCAGGTACATAATGGGCAATTGATGGTGGAAGAAAAAGGCATTTATAGTGTTGAAAAATTTTTAGTAGCACGCAGGCAAATGTATTGGCAGGTTTATTTGCACAAAACCGTTCTTGCTTCAGAAAAAATGCTGGTAAAAATATTGGAACGGGTGCGCGAATTATACCCAACATGCAGTAAAGAATTATCCATTTATCAGCCGCTCGATTTTTTCTTTAATGGTTTTACAGGGGAAATGACTATCGAAGCGCTTGAAAATTTTTGTAAATTGGATGACACGGATATACTATTTGCAGTAAAAAAATGGGCTGCCTTTCCTGATAAAATCCTATCCATATTATGTACATCTTTGTTAAACAGGAAATTGTATAAAACAAGATTACAAACAAAGCCGTTTGATGAAAAAGAAATAATTATTGCTGAAAAAGAAATAATGACAAAATATGATATAGAAATGAAGAATTTGCATTACTTTGTTTTTAGCGGTGAAACAGCCAATACCACATATACACCAGAGCATGAAAGGATATTAATTATTTTTAAAAATGGTATTGTAAAAAATATTGCAGATATTGACAACCCGCTGATTCACCAAACCTTGTCAATGCCTGTAAAAAAATTCTACATTTGTCAATTAAAATAAGGGTATAGGCCGGTTTTATTCATTATTAAAATAAATTAATTTATGGCTTTTACAGCAACTCAGATAGCAAACTTGATCCAGGGAGAAATTGTTGGGGATGAAAGTGTGGAAGTGCAATCGTTTGGAAAAATTGAAGAAGCGAAGAAAGGCCAGCTTGCATTCCTGGCAAATCCCAAATACGAAGAATATTTATATACCAGCCAGGCTTCCATCATTCTTATCAATAAATCTCTCGAATTAAAACATTCTATCCCGGCTACATTGATACGCGTGGAAAATGCATACAGTGCATTTGCTACGTTGTTGAATGCATACCAGGAAATGATTACGCAACAGCTCAAAGGCACGCAGGAACCGGTTTTCATACATCCTTCTGCTAAAATTGGGGAAAATGTTTTTATTGGCGCTTTTACCTATATCGGCGAAAATGTACAACTTGGTGATAATGTAAAATTGTTCCCGGGTATATTCCTTGGAAACAATGTGCGCATTGGTGAAGGATCTATTTTACATGCAGGCGTAAAAATATATCACGACTGTAAAATTGGAAAAAATGTAACGATTCATGCAGGCTCTGTCCTTGGGAGTGATGGCTTTGGATATGCACCACAACCGGATGGAACCTATAAAAAAGTCCCTCAAATAGGAAATGTAGTGGTAGAAGATTTTGTGGAAATAGGAGCCAATGCTACCATTGACCGTGCAACAATTGGGTCTACTTTAATTAAGGCCGGCGCAAAATTAGACAACCTCATACAGGTTGCACATAATGTGGAAGTCGGAAATAACACAGTTATTGCCGCACAAGCCGGAATAAGTGGTAGTACCAAAATTGGGAATAATGTACAGATAGGCGGACAAGCCGGCATTGTTGGCCACATACAACTCGCGGATGGCAGTAAAGTAAATGCGCAGAGTGGCGTAACCAAATCAATAAAAACGCCGAATACTGCTATGACAGGTTCCCCGGCTTTTGATTATACAAGCGCATTG
>CAYXHX010000027.1:0-9724 GCA_964464835.1 uncultured Chitinophagaceae bacterium
CGATGATCCGTTAAAAAGTGTTGTTCGGGGAACAGGGATGGCTTTGAAAAATTATCAGCGCTATCCTTTTGTGATGCGTTAAAAGATTCTTCAACAATTCCCGGTATTTTTATGGCTTAAAAAATCATCCAGGTTTATGTAATTATCTATGCGTAATATTTTTTTATTTATAAAAAGATTTTTTGTTTTCTTTCTCTTCCTGGTTTTACAGGTTATTTCCATATCTATTCTTGTTTCTTATAATAAAACACACCAGGCTATCTTTTCCAGCGTTTCCGGTGATATGACCGGATGGTTTAGTACTCAATACAATGATGTAGAATATTATTTCCGGTTAAAAAAAACGAATGAGGACCTCGCTGCAGAAAACAGCAAGTTGCGAACCCTTCTTGCAACACAATTGGATGATCCGGATACCACAAAAATTTCAAGAATTGATTCGCTTATGAAAGATACGTTGGGCAGGGTGCGGAAGTTTATTTTTTTACCAGCCAAAGTGGTGAATAATTCTGTAAACCAGGAAAATAATTACATCACATTATTCCGTGGTTCAAAGCAAGGTGTAAATACAAATATGGCTGTGTGCGGCCCCGATGGAATTGTCGGAAGAGTGGTTTCTGTAAGTGAAAATTATAGTATCGTAATGAGCTTATTGAATCATAATAGTAAAGTAAGTGCGATGATGCTGCATTCCAATTACACCGGAATTATAGAGTGGGATGGAAGTAATCCTCAATTTTTGCAAATGCACGGCATTCCAAAAAGTGCAAAAATAAAAGTTGGGGACACAGTTATTACGAGTAACCTTTCAGGAAATTTTCCGGAGGGGCTGATGGTTGGTACGATAGCAGAAAATACCATTGACCAATCAACAGGCTATTATAATTTAAAGGTGAAATCTGCTACAAATTTTTTCACCATTCAATATGCATACCTGGTTGAAAACACCATGTGGACCGAACAAAAACAACTTGAATTAAAAACAGCCGTTCATCCATGAGTTCATTGCTAAAAAATATTATCCGGTTTATTTTGTTTATTCTTGTACAGGCTTATGTCCTTGATAAAATCCCACCTATCCAGGAGTATATCAAACCCATTTTATATTTTTTATTTATACTTTGGCTTCCTTTTAATATTTCACGGCCAATTTTATTAATAGTTGCTTTTATATTTGGTTTGTGCATGGATTATTTCTCTGGGACTCCCGGCCTGCATGCAGCTCCCTGTGTATTAATTGCCTACCTGAGGCCTTTCATTTTAAATATTTTATTGCCGCGGGAGATTTCGGGTACAAGCTATGCAGAACCAAGTTTTAAAAGCATGGGATTTGCGGCCTACGGCGTGTATATCCTTATTCTTACTTTTGTGCATCATGTTTATCTTGTATTCATAGAATGGTTACAGTTTGGCGACCTGCTCTTTTTTATTGGAAAAGTTACACTCACTACTACCTTAAGTTTACTTTTAATTTTCATTACAGAAATGTTGTTTTACCGAAAGGCAAAATACAAAACCAATACTGCTTAAAAGCACTACAGTATTTTTTAAAATTTTGTTTTTTTAAATACTTTTTTTAAAGTAACATTCAGCAACTTTGCAAAGGATTTTTCAATATCAAAATATTTTCAACACATGCCGGTATATAACCAATCGAGGAGCAGAATCATACAAATTATTTTTTTAGGCGTTTTTCTGATCATCATTGTTCAATTAATGAACCTGCAGCTTTTTTCTTCAGATTTTAAAATCATGGCTGAAAATAATGCACGTTACCGGAAAGTCATTTATCCAAATCGGGGAATTATTTATGATATAAAACACCGTGCTATTCTTGAAAATACAATTATGTATGACCTGATTGTAACGCCTTCTGAAATCAGGGGAACTGATACATCGCTTTTATGTAATATACTTGATATAGATACTGCTGAATTCAGGAAAAAAATTATCACTGCAATTATCAAAAACAGCAGTTATAAACCCAGTGTTTTTGCACCTTTGGTAAGCCCAGAAGTGTATGCACGATTAAATGAAAACATGTATAAATTCCCGGGGTTTCTCCTTACAGAAAGGCCCATTCGCACATATCCTTATCATGTTGCAGCGAGTGTCCTCGGTTACCTCGGCGAAGTAGATCCGGGATTTTTAAAAAAGCATGAAAGCGAAGGTTACGAACCGGGCGATTATGCAGGTATGACGGGATTGGAAAGGAGTTATGAAAAAGTTTTAATGGGACAGCGTGGAATACAATATTTTATCAGGGATAACCGGAGCCGCCTGCAAGGATCATATGAAAATGGAAAGTATGATACGCTTGCACTTGCGGGCCGTAATTTATATACCAGCATGGATATAGAATTACAGCAACTTGCTGAAAAATTGTTTAGCAATAAAATTGGCAGCGTGGTAGCGATAAATCCAAAAACCGGTGGAATTTTAGCAATGGCCACGAGCCCTACTTATGATCCCAATGTACTTTCTGGCGCCTCGCGCAGAAGTAATTTCGGAAAATTAATTATGGATACTGCAAGGCCATTATTAAATAGGGCTATTAAAGGACAATATCCCCCTGGATCTACATTTAAACCAATGGGCGCATTGATTGCATTGGATGAAGGAGTAATTACGCCTTCCTATGGCTATCCTTGTTATGGGGGTTATTATTCATGTGGTGGGCGGGGAGTAAAATGCACACATTCCAATGCCGGCCATGCTGCTAACCTGAGATTGGCATTGGCCAATTCCTGTAATTCCTATTTCTGCCAGGTATTTAGAATGGTTATTGATAATCCAAAATATAAATCCACCGCACAAGGATATCTTGTATGGAAAAAGTACATGAATAATTTTGGATTAGGTGTACGTTCCGGTATAGATTTACCGAGCGAGGATAACGGAAATGTTCCCGACACGGCAAGGTATAATCGCGACTTTGGTGGTTTTGCAAGATGGAACAGTTGCAATATTCTTACCCTTGGAATTGGACAGGACCGAATGCTTGTAACCCCACTGCAATTGGCTAACCTTATGGCCATTATTGCCAATAAGGGATCGTATTATGTACCGCATTTTGTGGACAGTATTGAAAACCAGATTCCCGATGATTCGGTGTACCTTGCACGTTATAAAATAAAACATACTGTAACCAATATTGCCGATTCAGATTACAATGCAGTTCAGATGGGTATGCTCGATGTTACAGAATTTGGAACGGCAACGAATGTACAAATTCCGGGCATTGAAATTTGTGCAAAAACTGGTACAGCCCAAAACCCACATGGCAAAAACCATTCTATTTTTGTTGCATTTGCACCCCGTCAAAACCCAAAAATTGCCATTGCTGTTGTTGTTGAGAATGCAGGCTATGGAAGTACCTGGGCAGCGCCAATCGCTTCTTTAATGATGGAGAAATATTTAAATGATACCATTGCAAAAAACAGGTTACCGGAAGTGGAAAGAATTTCTAAAGCAGATTTGATCCCTGCAGAAATAAAACATTGGTATTATGTAAAAGATTCTTTGAAGCTTGCAAAACTCGCAAAGCAAATAGACCTGGATACAGTTCCAGTATTTCAAAACAACCTGGAAAATAAAAAAACAACTTTTGACCCGGAAGCCGAACCAAACAGAAAAGATTCCGGCAATAATGATACTTTAAAAATCAAACAGGATATGCTCAACCAACCCAAAAAAAATAATAAAAAGCCCTGATCAGACATGTCTAAAGCAAATTCCATAAATATATCGAAAGGGGTTGATTGGTTGGTAATTGCATTGTACATTACATTGGTAGCAATTGGTATCCTGTGTATTTTTATGGTAGAATATAAACCCGGAAATGCAACAATAGAAAGCTTCTTCTCCAGGGATACCAATTACAGCAAGCAAATTTTCTTTGTAATCATTTGCATTTTCACAGCCATTTTTATTTTGCTCAGCGACAGTAAATTATATACCGCATTTGCAAACCTCCTCTACTTATTTGGTATTTTTCTGATGATTGCAACACTTCTTTTTGGTAAAGAGATCAATGGTTCAAGAAGTTGGCTGCCACTTGGTGGTGGCTTCAATGTACAACCTGCTGAGTTATGTAAAATATTTACAGCTTTAGCGCTTGCAAAATTTATTTCCCGCCAGGATATGGATTTTTCAAAACTCCGTTCGCAAGCTATTGCCACAATGCTTGTATTGGCGCCTGCAGCCATTTCTATTATGCAGAACGAGACAGGTCTTGCATTGGTTTACCTGAGTTTTTTTATTGTTATGTATCGTGAAGGTTTACCTGGAATTTTTTTAATTATCGGGTTTTCATTTGGCGCCTTGGTTGTAGCCACACTCATTATGGAACCGAATTTACTGGCCATTATTTTAACCCTAATTGCAGGAATTGTAATCTATTTTATGCGAAGGCAGGTAAAAAGAGATAAGGGTTTACTAGTATTGATTTTAGGAATTTGGGTTGTATGTGTAAGTATTCAGCGCTTTGTAGTTCCATATATTTTTAATAATGTTTTTCAATGTTATCAAAGCCAGCGGATTTATAGTATGGTTGGTAAAGATTACGATTGCAGCCAGAATAAAAGTGCGGTAAAACTGGAAAGTAAAGATATGGTTGTTCATAAGCCGGATGATTATAATGTACGGCAAAGCAAAATAGCTATCGGCTCGGGCGGTTTCCTGGGAAGTGGATTTTTAAAAGGAACTCAAACCCGTGGAAAATATGTACCCGAACAGCATACAGATTTTATTTTCACATCACTTGGAGAAGCATTTGGATTTGCGGGATGTGTCATTTTTTTGTTATTGTATTTATTGTTGTTATTTCGGATTATTAAAATAGCAGAGCGGCAGCGAAGTACATTCAGCCGGGTATATGCATACAGTGTAGCAAGCATTTTATTTTTTCATATCTGTGTAAATGTGTGCATGACAATTGGGCTTTTCCCGATTATTGGCATCCCATTACCATTGATAAGTTATGGCGGCTCTTCATTACTTACATTTACCATTTTGATTTTTATTCTTGTGCGATTGGATGCCGACAGGCAAATGGTATTACGCTGAAAATTTTTTCTGTCAAATCAAAATTCAGTAATTTTATTTATGCAAATCATCCCTTTACCTGAAGGTGTTTTTACGGTTGGAAGATCAAAAATTTTTGAACCTTTTATGCTCGGGCAGGATGACTTACAACAAAGGCCGGCAGGTAGTTTACTCGTAGAAGTACAACCATTTCTCGTGATTACAGAAAACGATTATATTTTATTAGATACTGGCCTTGGTTTTAAAAAAAATGGTGTTTTACAAATCCATGAAAACCTTAAACAACATGGTATTCCACCTGAAAAAATCACCAAAGTTTTATTATCGCATTTACATAAAGACCATGCAGGAGGAATTTGTTATTTAGATGGGAATGGAAAAATTCAACCAACATTTCCAATGGCATCCTATTATATCCAACAAAAAGAATTGGCGTTTGCATCTGAAAAACAAGGTGCATCGTATGTACCACAAACAATTTCCTTTTTGAAAGAATACGATAAAGTAATTATACTTGAAGGTGATGGTGAAATTGGCCAAAATATACAATACAATTTATCCGGAGGGCATACACCATTTCATCAGGTTTTTAAAATTACGGAAAATGAAGAAACGATTTTTTATGGCGGGGATGAAGCGCCGCAATTGCAACAAATGAAATATAAAGTGATTGCGAAATACGATTTTGATGGCCGAAAAAGTATGCAACTCAGGCAAGAATGGTGGCAACAAGGCAACCCGGGAAAATGGTCATTCCTTTTTTATCATGATGTAAAAAAACCCGTTTATAAAAATATGGTATAAAAAAATAGGCCCGCCCTAAAAAGAGCTGGCCGTTGCTAACCTATGAAAAACACCTAATTAAATGTTTTTGCCGCCTTTATTGCCATTTCGTTTTGGCGGTTTTTTTATATTTTGATTCTGTCTTTTCTTTTGTTCATTTTTCAACAAATCCCTGAAACCTCTTTCTGCCACAAATGCTTTATTAACCCTGTTCGAATTGTTGCCTAATATTTTCTGAAAGTTGCCTTTATACTTTTTCTGTATATTTAAAACTTGTTGGCTATAAGCAATCTCATCATTTTGGTTTTTTGCCCTTGCCTGTTTTAATTCTTTATAATATTGATTATAAACCGGCCAAAATCGGGCTGCTTCACCAGGGGTTAAATTTAGTTGATTTGTAATGTAAGCCATTTTAACCAACTCCACTTGTTCATCATTACCTGGTTGGGCAAAACAAATATAATGCTGAATTAGCAATGCAAAAAATATAATAAAAAATTTTTTCATTTTTAATAAAATTTAAATGTTACTCCCCGGAACAGTTGTGATATCCTTTGTTTCATCTAAATATTGTTCAATTTGTTGATCACTAATATTATATAATAAAGAATTGATATCAATTTGTTGATTCATAGGAGTATTTATCCCAATACTGTAAACCGGTGTGGATTCGAGGTAATTGGAAATTGCCGAATCCGGCAGGCTCTGAAGTTCAACTGTAAAAGTATTTCCACCTGAAATATGTGCGCTATCATTTTGAATATAAAAAACTGCGCCAATTGAAATAATAGTAAATACAGATGCTGCAACAAGGTATTGTGCCCAATGTGGCAAAGAAATAATTTTTGCAGAATCCTTTTCTTTTTTTGGAAAAAAATTGGTTGCACTTTTTTCAAAATAATCCTCTTCTACTGAATAAAAATTCCTCTTGGAAATTGATGAAAGTATAGGTGCAATTTCCATTAGTTCATCTTTTTCCTCAACTGCATTTCCTGCCTTGATTTTTTCTACAATTATTTGTGGTAATGTGTCAAAATACTTTTCAGGTAGCTCGTAGGGTATATTTGCAGGAGAAATATTGATGGGTATTTCCTGTAGCCTGGAAATAATTTTTTCACCCAATTCATTAAAATACCCGGTATTTCATTCAACATTTTGTTAGAAATACCGGCTAATAAAGGGCTTATGCGATTCAATTCCTGCCGGGTATGTTCTTCCTCTTTCATAGTGCCTGTTTTAGACTATTTATTCATGTGTTGGTTTAATGCGATTTTAAATATGCCTCCACTTTTTTTGCAGCATGGTGATAACTTGCTTTTAAAGCCCCTTCACTTGTTTCCAATATTTTACTCATTTTCTCGTAGGGCAATTCATCATAATACCTTAGGTTAAAAACGAGCCGCTGCTTTTCCGGTAATTCCTGTATAGCCAATTGCAATTTCCATTCGAGCTTAGATGCATCAAAATTTTTATCTGCAATAATTGTATTGGCTAACCCGGATTCTTCATCACTTAGTGAAACAGAAGATCTTTTCTTTTTTTGCTCCAAAAAGGTCAGGCATTCATTTGTTGCAATCCTGTATAACCACGTAAAAAGTTGGCTGTCGCCCCGAAAATTTTCCAATGCATTCCAAACTTTTATAAAAACATTTTGTAAAACATCATCTGCATCATCATGACTGATAACCATTCTCCGGATATGCCAGTATAATTTTTCCTGGTATTTTTTGATTATTTGGGTAAACGCTTTTTCCCTGTTTCCTGGAATTTTAAATGCTTCTAATAGTTCCTTATCGTCTGGGTGCATGCAGGGAAATGTTTAGCTGATAGTAAAATGTTTCTATTTTGATGCCAAATTAACGTAAAAGTTTAAGTGTTTTTTTGCGTGAAAAGTTATAGTTTTTCATTCAAAATTTCTCGAACAATTTCCGGGTCAAGCAATGAAGTAGTATCTCCCAGGTTTTCCGATTCGCCTTCCGCAATTTTTCTTAGAATTCTTCGCATGATTTTTCCGCTCCTTGTTTTGGGCAACCCGCGTACTATTTGAATTTTATCAGGTTTTGCAAAATGCCCGATTTGTTCTGCAACCATGTCCCTGATTTTTTCTTCTGCATAGTTACCTGATGGTTTTTCTCCGTTCAAAATCACAAATGCATAAATTCCATGCCCTTTTATATCATGCGGAAAAGCAACAACAGCGCTTTCTACAACACCTTCGCACATATTGATTGCATTCTCCACTTCAGCCGTTCCAATTCTATGCCCGCTTACATTGATTACATCATCCACCCGCCCCGTGATCCTGAAATTTCCCTCCTCATCTTTTAATGCTCCGTCACCGGAAAAATAGAGCCCGGGATAGGTACTAAAATAAGTTGCTTTGAATCGTTCATGGTCTCCATAAGTTGTTCTTAAAATGGAAGGCCATGGGCTCTTCATGCATAGGTTACCTTTATACAAGCCATCTTCCATTTCTGTAACCACTTTGCCCGCTTCATTTAATAAAACCGGCTGTACACCCGGCATAGGCAAAGTTGCCCAGCAAGGCCGCGATGGTGTTATACCTGCTAAATTAGAAATAAGAATGCCGCCCGTTTCTGTTTGCCACCAGGTATCTACTATGGGGCAATTATTTTTACCAATATGTTGATTATACCATTCCCATGCTTCTATATTAATTGGTTCACCAACGGTGCCCAATGTTTTTAAAGAAGAAAGGTCTTTTCCATTTATCGGATCCATTCCAAATCCCATCAGGCTGCGGATGGCAGTAGGTGCAGTATAAAAAATATTGACTTTATATTTATCAATAATATCCCAAAACCTTCCTGCATCGGGCCATGTAGGAATCCCTTCAAACATAAGAGATACAGCGCCTGCAGACAATGGGCCGTACACAATATAACTATGGCCAGTAACCCAACCGATATCAGCCGTACAAAAGAAAATATCTCCAGGTTGATATTGAAAAACATTTACAAAAGTATAATTCGTGAAAATCATATATCCCGCAATACTGTGGACAACACCTTTGGGTTTCCCGGTAGAGCCGGAAGTATATAAAATGTATAAAGGGTCTTCTGCATCCATTATTTCGGGCGGAAAATGATCATCTTCTTTTTCCAATTTATTCATTTCATCCTGCCACAAAACATCTCTTCCTTCAACCAATGTAATATCCGAATTTGTATGTTGGAAAACGATCACTTTTTTTATGGAATTAAAAGATTTCAATGCATCGTCCACTATTGATTTCAGTTGAATAATTTTTGATCCCCGAAAAGCGCCATCACAGGTAATAATGAAAGAAGCGCCTGCATCTTGCAAGCGATCTGAAATACTCTGCGCACTAAAACCGCCAAAGATTACTGAATGAATTGCTCCTATCCGTGCGCAGGCTAGTAAAGAAATGGCCAACTCGGGTACCATTCCCATATATATACAAATGCGGTCACCCTTTTGTACACCATTGTTTTTTAAAACATTTGCAAAGCGACAAACTTCGCGGTGAAGTTCTTTATAAGTAAAGGTTCTTGTTTTTTTTGCAGGATCATTAGGTTCCCAAATGATTGCTGGTTGATTGCCTTTATCCGCTAAATGCCTGTCAAGGCAATTTTCTGTAATATTCAATTTGCCACCACGAAACCATTCAATTTTTGGATTTATGAAATCCCATTCCAGGATTTTATCCCATTTTTTATGCCATTTAAATGTTTCGGCAATCTTACCCCAAAATTTGTCCGGGTTTTCAATACTTTCCCTGTATGCTTCCTTGTATTCATCCAGTGATTTAATTTGGTACGTATATGCCATTCCTGAAATTTTTAGGGATAAATTTAGTTCATTCTTTTTATCATAAAGAATCAAATCGCATTTATCTGAAATGTCGTCAGGT
>CAYXHX010000027.1:9734-12098 GCA_964464835.1 uncultured Chitinophagaceae bacterium
TATCATAAAAGATATTTTTAATAAACTTTATATTTAAAGAAAAAAGTGTTAGGTAGGATTGCAGTATTTTTGAAACAATAAAAACATACAATAAAAGTTTTTACAATAATCATTTTTAATCAAAAACCGGAAATATGTCATTACCAAACCATAATACGAAAGAGGGAAAAAATAAAAAGAAAAATACAATTCAAAAAAATAAAGCTGCATTGCCGGGAACAAAAGTGAATGTAGTATCGAAAGCAATGAACAGGAATCCCAAACTCACCGGCGGCTCACAAAGAGGATCATAATTTATCCTAATTTTTATTTTTCTTTCTTTTATCTTGGATCAAATTATGTCTATCGAACTTAAAAACCTGGTAAAGATTTATGGCACTCAAAAAGCTGTGGATGATATTTCTTTCACACTTCAAAAGGGAGAGATCGTAGGTTTTTTAGGGCCGAATGGTGCAGGGAAAAGTACCACTTTTAAAATGATAACCGGATATATGCAACCGGATAATGGTGAAGCTTTAGTTTGCGGATTAAATGTTGCCGAGAACCCGCTTGCCATCCGGCAAAAAATTGGTTATCTGCCTGAATCAAATGCATTATACTACGACATGTTTGTAAGAGAATATATTTCATTTATTGCAGGCGTTCATAAATTGGCCAATACCAAAAAATCTATTGATCATGTAATTGAAATAACCGGGCTTTCCACCGAATCCAAAAAGAAGATTGGCCAATTATCGAAAGGATATAAACAGCGTGTTGGGATTGCTGCTGCATTAGTACATCATCCTGAAGTGCTTATTTTGGATGAGCCCACAAGTGGCCTTGACCCCAATCAAATTATTGAAATCCGCAATCTCATTAAAGATCAAGGAAAAGATAAAACAGTATTATTTTCATCACATGTGTTGCAGGAAGTGCAGGCAATTTGCGATCGCATAATCATCATACACCATGGGAAAATTGTAGCGGATAATTCTTTAGAAACCCTGGATACACTTACAAATCATAAACGGGTAAAAATTGCTTTTGAAGAAAAATTGAATAAAGACATTTTTAAAGAAATTCCCGGTTTATTGGAGATTCGTCAAATTAATGTACATCAATGGTTGCTGCTTGCTGAAGATGCTACATTGCTGAGAAAACATTTATTGGAATTGTCCGTTCAACAAAACCTCAATATCCAATCTCTTGAATTGGAATCCGGCAACCTGGAAGAAATTTTCAGGGAACTTACGACTCAATAAACAGATCCAATTTTTTATAAAAAAGCATTGAAAAATACAAACATTTTCTGATTAAAATGTGCTTATATTTTATATCTCTTCGTACTGGAATACCACTATATTTTCGTACATTCGCAGACTTTTAAAATTACTAAAAATTTGAAGGCTGCATTAATATTATGACTGAAGAAAAAAATGAGTTGAACCCCCCACAAAAAAGCACTTATGGTGCAGATAGTATCCAGGTTTTAGAAGGCCTTGAAGCTGTAAGAAAAAGGCCGGCAATGTATATCGGGGATGTCAGCGCCAAAGGCCTCCATCACCTTGTATATGAAGTTGTTGATAATTCCATAGATGAAGCGCTTGCAGGCTATTGTAAAAATATAGCTGTAACCATTCATGAAGATAATTCCATCAGTGTGTCAGATGATGGGCGCGGTATCCCTACGGGCATTATGAAAAAAGAAGGGATTAGCGCATTGCAGGTGGTAATGACCGTTTTGCACGCCGGCGGAAAATTTGATAAAAATACATATAAGGTCTCAGGCGGTTTACATGGTGTAGGTGTGAGTTGTGTAAATGCGCTTAGTTCAAGAATGATGGTGAATGTATATCGCGAAGGAAAAACCTTTGAACAGGAATATCATAAAGGCATTCCTGCATACCCGGTTCGAGAAAACGGTACAAGTGATAAAACCGGTACTACCGTTCATTTTTGGCCGGATGAAACAATTTTCCAGGTAACTGAATATAACCGCGATACTTTAGAAAGCAGGCTGAGGGAACTTTCATTTTTGAATAAAAAGATCAATATCAGCATGTCGGACCGGCGTGAAAAAAATGACGATGGTTCTGCATATTTCAAAAACTTTTACAGCGAAGGTGGTATCGTGGAATTTGTAGAAATGCTGGATAAAAACGGTAAAAGAAATTCCCTGATCCCTCAAACACTGTATGTGGACGGGCACGATGCACCTTCGAATGTGGCAGTAGAAGTGGCGTTGACATACAATGACGATTTTAAAGAACATATTTTTTCGTATGTAAATAATATCAATACTATTGAAGGCGGAACGCATGTAACCGGTTTCAGGCAGGCGCTTACACGCGTTTTTAAAAGCTATGGTGATAAACAGGGATT
>CAYXHX010000027.1:12108-14667 GCA_964464835.1 uncultured Chitinophagaceae bacterium
TTTGAAAAAGCCAAAGTAAATATTGAAGGTGATGATTTCAGGGAAGGCTTGAGTGCAATCATTTCCGTAAAAGTTCCCGAGCCGCAATTTGAAGGCCAAACCAAAACTAAATTAGGGAATAGTGAAGTGAGCGGTGTTGTACAAGTTACGGTTGCGCGTGTTTTGGAAGCTTATTTAGAGGAAAATCCAAGAGATGCAAAAAATATTATCAATAAAGTAATACTCGCAGCACAGGCAAGGGTTGCAGCCAAGAAAGCACGCGAAATGGTACAGCGAAAAACTGTATTAAGCGGCAGTGGATTACCGGGAAAATTAGCTGATTGCAGCGAACGTGATCCCGAAAAATGCGAGCTTTATCTTGTGGAAGGGGATTCAGCAGGAGGCACAGCCAAACAAGGCCGTGACCGAAGCTTCCAGGCAATTTTACCGCTTCGCGGAAAAATCCTGAATGTAGAAAAAGCCATGGAGCATAAGATTTATGAAAATGAAGAAATAAGGAATATGTTTACCGCATTGGGTGTCACCGTTGGTACGGCTGAAGACCCCAAAGCATTGAATCTTGCCAAGCTTCGCTATCATAAATTAATTATTATGACGGATGCCGATGTGGATGGAAGCCATATTGCCACTTTGATCCTCACATTTATTTTCCGGTATATGAAAGAGTTGGTAGAACATGGCTATGTGTATATAGCACAGCCTCCATTATACCTTATCAAAAAAGGAAAAGAACAGGAATATGCATATAATGAAGAGCAGCGTAAATTTTATATCCAAAAATTAGGTGCAGGAAAAGATGAGAGTGTATCAATTCAGCGATATAAAGGTTTGGGAGAAATGAATGCCGCACAATTGTGGGAAACTACAATGGATCCCGACCGTCGTACTTTAAAAAGAATCACTATTGAAAGCGCTGCAGAAGCCGATCGAATATTCAGTATGCTGATGGGCGATGAAGTGCCGCCACGAAGAGAATTTATAGAAACGCATGCGCGGTATGCGAAGATTGATGTGTAGTTAATACCAATTAGACATTGATAATACACCTATTATTATCTTTGTTTTATGAACAAACCACTATCATTTTACATATGCAACGGAATTTAAAATTCTTCTGCTGGATAACGGGGCTTTTCATCATGCCAAAAGGCTTGTAATACCTCAAAACATTGCCCTGTTATTCTTACCACCTTACTCTACCGAACTTAATCCGACAGAAAAATGTGGTGACATTTTAAGGACAAAGTAAGTATGATTGCCTACAACAACATTGAAATGTTACAAAATCAAATCTCAAACATCACAAAAAACTTGACCATCGAAAAAGTGAAATCAATTTGCGGTAACCAATTTTATAGAAACACTCTTAGGGGTGCTTTTAATGTCTATTTGGTATAATAACCGAATTAGTTTAAAGCCGGATGCGATTTCGAAAAAGAGTGATAAACACTTTCAATATTCAATCTGATGAATAATGTTTATACGAGGTTGTTTTTAACAGCTATTTTAATTAAGCCTGCTGTATTGTTTACATTGAATTTAGCCAGCAGGCTTTTGCGATGTGTATTTACGGTAGGTACACTAATAAAAAGTTTCTCCGCAATTTCGGCATTGGTAAAGCCATCGGCTATAAGCGTTAATACTTCTCTTTCCCTTCGGGATATTAAGGGCATTGCAGTTTGCGTTTCTCTTAATGCCAGCGCAGCTTCCATACTGAGATAAGTTTTACCTTTCATTACTTCGGTAATGGCTTCCAGCAATTCTTCCCTGGTTGCGTTCTTCAATACATAACCCGAAGCACCATTATCCATCATACTTCTAATAATGGGTTGTTGGTTAAAAGTGCTTAAACCTAAAATATGAACGGAAGGTAGCAGGGCAGCTACTTGTTTGCACAAATCTATGCCACTCATATCCGGCAGGTTTACATCCATCAATATCACATCGGGGCTGTGCATTTTTAAAAATGCTAAGCAGGATGCAGCATTTGTAGCATGACCCAACCAATCTATCTCCTTTTCATTTTGCAATAAGGAGCGAATGCCTTCAATTACAATGTAGTGGTCATCCACAATAAATACACTTGTCTTCATTAAACCGTTATTTCTATTAATACAGATGTGCCTTTACCAATGGCTGAATGTACATCTAAAATTCCTTTCAAAAATTCAACCCGGTTTTGAATGCTGCTCCAGCCCATACCCGAAGATTGTTTTAGATGGGCGGTATCAAAACCTTTTCCATCATCTTCAACGGTGATGGCTAATTGTTTTTCGGATGGAGAAAAATGTAATTGCACCAACACATTATTAGCAGCCGCATGTTTAATGGAATTGTTTACCAGCTCCTGCACAATTCTGTAAATGGTTACGGCCATTGTTTGTTCAATAGTTGCCTGCTCCATGGCAATAGACTGGTAGTTTATTCGCAATACACCGCTCCGTTCAATGTCATTACAAAACTCCTTCAGGCCTGCATCCAACCCGTACTTCACCAAAATTTCCGGCATCATATTATGGGCCACACGGCGCATTTCTTTTATGGAACTGTCCAGCATAT
>CAYXHX010000028.1:0-2276 GCA_964464835.1 uncultured Chitinophagaceae bacterium
TAATAAAAATTACGGATATGAATGGAAGGGAAATAAGTAAGTTTAATTTTTCTAACACAAGTATCGCAACACTTTCGATAAGAGCATTAGCGCAGGGAAGTTATTTTGTGTTGGTTGAACAGAATGGGAAAGTAACGAAGCTGAGGATGGTGAAAGAATAAAAAAAGCAAGCCTTAACAACCAATAATCAAAGGATGAAAGTGAAAGAACTGCTACTTTTCACTTTCATCCTTTACGATTTAATTATCTATTCAGGTAAAATTATACGCGATTTTCCATCATTAATTTCTACCAACTCCAAATCAAATGTGAGGTCTTTTCCTGCAAGCGGATGATTGGCATCCAAAACCACTACATCATCTTTCACTTCTTTAATCACTACCGGGAAAGATTGCCCCTCCTGGTTACTCATATTCAACGCCATACCTACTTCAGGTTTCATGTCAGCAGGAAACCTGTCTTTGGGAAATTCCATCACCATTTCAGCGAGCATCGGGCCATAGGCTTCATGTGAAGGTATTTTAATGGTTTTCTTTTCTCCTTTTTCCATGCCGGTTACCCCCGCATCAAAACCAGGTATTACCATTCCACTCCCCACTTCAAAGGCAAGTGGTTCGCGGCCTTCAGAAGAATCGAATGTAGTGCCGTCATCCAATTTGCCATGATAATGTACTTTTATTTTATCACCTTTTTTTACCTGCATACTGCAATTTTAAATTTTTAAAAATATAACCCGTTTCAATGAAATGTGCTGTCATAAAACGAATTATTTATAGCCGTGCAAGGTACACCTGATTCACCTTTTTAACAAAGGCTATACCCATAAAATTTTGCTATAATACATTTGACAAATAAACCGTTTTTTTGATTTTATTTAAAATTGAATTTTTTGTTGCCATAAATAGATTGTTTTTTTGCCAATGACTGTTGAAAAAATGCATAAAAATTTTCCCCTGGTTTTCATGGGTACCCCAGATTTTGCGGTAGCTTCTTTGCAAGAATTGGTGGAAAGAGGATTGCAAATAGTTGCCGTGGTGACAACTCCTGATAAACCCGCCGGGCGTGGCATGCAAGTACAGAAAAGCGCTGTAAAAATTTTTGCAGAAAAAAATAATATACCTGTTCTTCAACCTGTAAACCTGAAAGCGCCCGGGTTTACAGAAGAATTAAAAAAAATAAATGCAGCTTTACAAGTAGTTGTTGCATTTCGAATGTTACCGGAAATCATTTGGAATATGCCACCAATGGGTACCATCAATTTGCACGCCTCATTATTGCCGCAATACCGCGGTGCAGCGCCAATTAATCATGCCATTATGAACGGCGAAAAAGAAACAGGTGTAACCATCTTTAAATTAAAACATGCCATTGATACCGGTAATATCCTGGCAAGAGAAAAGATACAAATCGGTAAAAACGAGACTGCCGGTGAGTTATATGATCGAATGAAGATTTCCGGTGCAAAGCTCTTAGCAGATACGATTTTGAAAATGGAAAAAAATGAATTATTGGAAATCCCACAGGAGAAACTCACTGAAAATATTTCATTGAAACCCGCACCTAAAATTTTTAAAAAAGATACCGAAATCAATTGGAATGAAAATGCAGGTACCATCTTTAACCTCATACGTGGCTTGAGCCCGTATCCTGCGGCACATACGGTTTTACAGGAAAAATCTCTAAAAATTTTTACCGCCGGAAAAGAAATTATTCAACATACGGAGAAGCAGGGAGAAGTATTCACAGATGGTAAAACTTTCCTGAAATATGCATGCAATGACGGATTTATTCACGCCCTTGAACTTCAATGGGAAGGAAAAAAAAGAATGATTATATCAGAATTCCTGAAAGGCTTCCGGGCGAAATAAATAAAAATTTATTCTCCAAAATAAGTAATTGCCAGAGCAAATTTTTCATTGCTGATGCCCAAATTTTTTGCAGCAGTAGAATTGATGCGAAAATCAAGGCCTTCATTGGAAGGAATAGATTCCAGCTTCCATAGGACTTTTGCATATATTGTTTCCCCCGCAGCAGAAGTGATTTTCACAATGGTACCTGCCGGCAGTGCATTCATTAAAATATAATTCGCATCTGCATTTTGGGATGATGCTTCAAAAGTCATTGCATTGCCGCTCACTACATGCAAATTTTTTCCTGAACCATTTTTAAAAAATAATTCCTGTGTAGTCATAGGAACAACCGCTTCTGCAACAGGCGGGTTTATTACATGTTCTGCAGTATCTTTTACAACATTTTGTAGTGTATCAGATGAAGGG
>CAYXHX010000028.1:2286-8742 GCA_964464835.1 uncultured Chitinophagaceae bacterium
AGTTACACTTGCTGCTGTATCTATTGGCTGTACTTGCTTTTCAGGGGTTTCTTTCACTTCATTATTTGCTACCGGTTGTATTTCATCTGCTTCAAATCCCACAATCAATGATTTGCCATCTACAATCACATCCGATGATAATTTATTCCAGCTTTTAAGTTGTGTAACACTGCTGCCAAATTTTTTGCTGAGAGAATACAAGGTTTCCCCTTTTTTCACCGTATGCATTATCGGGTGTGTGGAAATGACAACATTTTCCGCAGGCACGTTTGTTTCAACTGTTTTTTTTGCAGAAGGGATTTTTATTTTTTCACCGATTTTCAGAATGCTTTTCGAATTCAATTTATTGATGCGCATCAATTCCGCCGTTGTTGTATTGAATTTCTTGGCAATTCCTGATAGTGTTTCTCCTTTTACAACAATATGAGTTGTATAACTATCCTGCGCTAATGCTGGGATATTTGCCATACAAAAAAAACCAAAAAATAATATGAAAAATAAAAAAGCTTTTCTCATGGATTTTATTTTTGGGAACTAATAAAAAGGTTCCTGCATTTATAAAAAATGCAGGTTTGTATTTTCAAAATTTAATTATTTTGGTTTTTGTACAAAATA
The DNA here is from genome assembly GCA_964464835.1 of uncultured Chitinophagaceae bacterium. GTDB lineage: Bacteria > Bacteroidota > Bacteroidia > Chitinophagales > Chitinophagaceae > JAFDXJ01. The sequence continues at coordinate 2,902 of CAYXHX010000028.1, forward strand.
ATCAAAACGTTTTGCACTCACTTCATGCATATCCGGAATATCTTCCCTTTTGTAAACGCCATCATCCAATTTTTGTTTTGTAAGGCTGAACGCATGCAAGGTTTTTTCAATATCATCTTTTGTATGCGTAGCTGTTGGTATCAACCTGTAAATAATATGGCCTTTGGGAATAACGGGATAAACTACAATGGAACAAAAAATTCCATGATTTTCCCGCAGGTCCATTACCATTGCAGTGGCTTCTTCTACACCACCTTTCATATATACCGGTGTAACTACAGAATTTGTTTTACCTATATCAAAGCCTTTTTCCTTTAATCCTTTTTGAAGCATCAATGCATTGCTCCAAAGTTTTTCTTTCATTTCAGGTTTTGTACGTAATAATTCCAGCCTTTTTAAATTTCCAATAACGATTGGGGTTGGCAAGCTTTTCGCAAAAATTTGTGACCGGCTGTTATAACGGATATAACTTATAATATCTTTTTTACCGGCAATAAATGCACCGATAGAAGCCATAGATTTTGCGAATGTGGAAAAATATAAATCTATTTCATCCTGGCATCCTTGCTCCTCTCCTGCACCGGCGCCGGATTTTCCCAAAGTACCAAAGCCATGTGCATCATCTACCAATAACCGGAATGAATATTTGGGGCGTAATGCACAAATTTCTTTTAATTTACCCTGGTCTCCTGCCATTCCGAATACACCTTCGGTAATTAATAATATGCCGCCATTTTTTTGTTTTTCCAAAAGGGCAGTTGCACGTTCCAATTGTTTTTCGCAATCTTCTACATCATTGTGTTTAAATACAAATCGCTGTCCGGGATGCATGCGCAGCCCATCAATGATACAGGCATGGCTTTCCGCATCATATACTATCACATCCCGCCTGTCGCAAATACAATCAATAGCGCTCATAATTCCCTGGTACCCATAATTTAATAGCACACAAGCTTCTTTATTTTCAAAGCTTGCGAGTTCCTGTTCCAATTGTTCATGAAAAGGCGTATTTCCGCTCATCATGCGGGAACCCATTGGGGCAGCAAGGCCAAAATCTTTTGAAGCATTTGCATCCACTTGCCTGATAACCGGATCATTGGCGAGGCCGAGATAATTGTTCAGGCTCCAAACAATCATTTCTTTCCCCTGGAATTTCATTTTACTGGCAATTTCACCTTCCAGTTTGGGGAATGTAAAATAACCATGTGCACGATCCCGGTGCTGACCAATAGGGCCCTGGTTGCCTATGAGTTTCTCAAAAATATCCTTCATATATTATTTAATTTAATGACTAATTTATATTGGTGAATATCATAGCCGGGAAAAATCATTTGTTCCGGGTTTAATACAAATTCAAAGTACCAATTGTTTGAATTGCCGCAAAGTTAGTAGAATAATGTTTTGGTTTTGTGAAGAGAAATGCACATTTTTATTCAATATCCACTTTGTGTTTACTATTGGAAGATCATTAATTTTGAAAAAAACCGAGTACATTATGACTATTTTAAAAAAGATTGTTCTGCTCATCCTCCTCCCGGTTTCTGTATTTTGCCAGGAAAAAACAGGTATTGCAAATAACAATAGCCGGCCAAAATTAGTGGTTGGAATTGTAGTTGACCAAATGCGCTGGGATTACTTGTACCGCTATTATGACAGGTTTAGTAATGATGGATTTAAACGTTTATTGCAGGATGGATTTTCCTGTGAAAATACAATGATCAATTATTTGCCCTCTTATACTGCCGTTGGACATACATGTATTTTCACCGGTTCTGTACCTGCTATTCATGGCATTGCAGGTAACGATTGGATTGATAAAAAAACCGGTAAAGGTATGTATTGCACAGATGACAGTACAGTAAATACCGTAGGCGCACCTGGTAAAGAAGGAAAAATGTCACCTGCTAATTTACTCACTACAACAGTGACTGATGAGTTAAGGCTCGCTACGAATTTTGCATCAAAAGTGGTAGGCGTTTCCATCAAAGACAGGGCTGCCATTTTACCTGCAGGCCATACTGCCAATGCGGCTTTCTGGCTGGATGATGCTTCCGGGAATATGATCAGCAGTACGTATTATATGAATCAGTTACCCGAATGGGTGAGTGCGTTTAATCAGCAGCAATTGATTCAGCAATACATGCAAAATGAATGGCAGACTTTATACCCTATTAAAACTTATACGCAGAGCGAACCGGATGCATTAAAATTTGAACAGAAAAAAGACAATAAGCCAAATGCAACTTTTCCCTATAAGTTGGCGAGTGTTTATGAAAAAAGTAAAAGTACATTCAGGTACACACCTTTCGGGAATACATTCATTTTGGATTTTGCAAAAAAAGCAATGCAAGGTTATGCTTTGGGTAAAAGCAATGCCACTGATTTTCTTACCATCAATTGCGCTTCTACGGATTATGTCGGCCATAGGTTTGGCCCGAATTCAATAGAAGTAGAGGACACCTATTTACGGCTCGATAAGGACCTCGCTACTTTTTTTCATTATTTGGATTCTGCAATTGGTAAAGGGCAATACCTGATTTTTCTTACAGCAGACCATGGGGCGGCGCATGCTGTTGGCTTCAATGAAGAACACCATATACCTGCTGATATTTGGAATGATGGAAACATCAAAGATAGTTTGAATGCTTTTTTGAAAACGGAATTTGGCATTGAAAAATTAGCGCTTACAATTTCGAATTACCAGGTATTTTTAAATGAAGAAAAAATTAAGGTCAATCAACTCGACCGGGAAAAAGTAAGAAATTCCATTATTCAGTATATGAAAAATATGCCCGGGGTGAAGTATGTAATTGATGTTACAAATATTGGGAACCAACCAATTCCCGAGCCCATAAAAACCATGGTCATCAATGGCTATAATGCAGAAAGAAGCGGAGATATTCAAATCATTTTACAACCGGGATGGTATGAAGGAAGCAAAAAGACAGGTACTACGCATGGTACATGGAGCCCGTATGATACACATATACCCTTGCTTTGGTATGGTTGGAATATTTCACCCGGGCACACCAACAGGCTGGTACATATGGAAGATATTGCACCTACAGTTGCGGCATTATTGCACATTCAAATGCCAAATGGAAATGTAGGGAAAGTAATCACGGAAGTGGTTCAATAAAATCATTTCTTTTTTTGGAAAATATCCCGGACAATCATATCTGCGTGGCAGCGTGAATTTTCTATAAACCATTGATGTGTATTCATTCCGCCACATACAACCCCGGCAAGATAAATGCCGGGTTGATTCGTCTCCATGGTTTCCTCCTTATAAAAAGGTTTTTTATTTTCATCATCAGAAATGTGGATGCCCAATTTTTCAAGCAATTCAAAATTGGGCAGGTATCCGGTCATGGCTATGACGAAATCATTTTTAATGGTAATGATTTTTGCAGGTGTTTGAATATCTACTTCATCTTCTCTTATTGCAACTAATGTAGAATTATAAAAAACTTGGATACTTCCTTCTTCAATCCTGTTCAACATATCGGGGCGTACCCAATATTTCACGCGTTGGCCAATTTCATCTCCACGAATGACCATGGTTACTTCAGCGCCTTTTCGCCATGTTTCAAGCACTGCATCTACGGCTGAATTTTGCGCCCCTAATACCACTACTTTTTGAAATGCATATTGATGTGGATCTGTATAATAATGTTTCACTTTTGGCAAATCTTCACCCGGAATATGTAGCAATTGTGGCTTGTCATAAAAGCCGGTTGCTATAATAATATTTTTTGTTTCATATTTACTTTTCGAGGTTTTTAATACATAGGAACCATCTTGATTTTTGTGAGACGATTGCACTTCTTCATTATACAAAATGTTTAATGAAAATTTTTGTACCACTCTCCTGTAATATTCCAGGGCCTCCTGCTTCTTGGGTTTGGGATGCAGGCTCATAAAAGGTACACCGCCAATTTCAAGCCTTTCGGGTGTGGAAAAAAATTGCATGTTCACGGGGTAATTGTATAAGCTATTTACGAGTACGCCTTTTTCTATGATGATATAATGAAGGCCTGCATTTTTAGCCGCTATACCACAAGCAATACCAATAGGCCCGGCGCCGATAATGATCAAATCAAATTTTTCCATTAAATAAGAAATTGTAAAAGTGCAATTTAGTTTTTAACGGTTAAAAAATTAAGACTATTGTTCGCCACGAATGCACGAATGTTTTACAAATAATTCTTATTCGTGCATTCGTGGCTTTTATATTCCTGCTTTCGTAGATGGAAGTTCAATTTTTACCGGGAATATTTACCACCGTGAAATTCCAGGTTTGATCGAAAAATTATGTTCGCCATGAATGCACGCATGTTTTACAAATAATTCTTATTCGTGCATTCGTGGCGAACCCTTACAATAAAATTCGCCTGTAATTTAATTTAAGCTCTCCAAAATTTACAATAAGTGCTAACCGATTACCAGATACTTTTAAATAATTTATTGCAAGTGCAATAAACTCATCAGTTATACAGGATACAGCTTTTATTTCAAAAATTATTTTATCATACACAACAAAATCAGCATAAAACTTATGTGGTAAAATGATGTCTTTATAATTTACTTCATATTGCTTTTCTCTTTCAAATTGCATAAATGCTTTTATAAATTCATATGACAATGCGTCTTTATATACTATCTCCAAAAACCCAGCACCAAGATTGTTATGAACTTCCATACACTTACCAATTATTTGATAACTTTCATCTTTGTAAATTATTTTATTCATAATTTAATTTTAATTGATATGAATGAAAGTTTACGAATATTCTTATTTGTGCATTCGTGGCATTGATTTCTTCTAAGCATATCCAAATTTCTCCTTCCACAAACCCATCAACTCATCCACATATTTCCGGTCATTGCTTAGCCGGGGCACTTTATGCTGCCCGCCCAATTTTCCTTTTGCACGCAGCCATTCATTGAATAAACCTTTTGGCGCTGCATGTATCACCGGCATTTTCACAGCAATATTTTTATGCCGTTTGGCTTCATAATCACCATTGCACATTTTTAAAGCATCATCCAATGCAGAAGTGAATTTTTCAAAATCATCCGGTTCTTTTTCAAACTCAATAATCCATTCATGCGCGCCATTCGTGGTTTCTGTAAAATATACTGGCGCTGCCGTATAGTCTTTTACCACAGCGCCGGACATTTCGGATGCTTTACTGATAGCCTGGTCGCTGTTGTCCACAATCAACTCTTCCCCAAAAGCATTAATATAATGTTTTAACCTGCCTGTTACTTTAATCTTAAAAGGATACAATGAAGTGAATGCAATCGTATCGCCAATAAGATAACGCCAAAGCCCGCCATTGGTAGAAATAACGGGGGCATAATTTTTATCTGTTTCAACAGCTTTTAAACCAATTGTTTTTGGATTGGGTTTTCCATATTCTTCCACCGGCATGAATTCATAAAAAATGCCGTGTTGTAAAAATAAAAGCATATCATCTGAAATCCCATTTTGCGCAGCGAAGAAACCTTCACTCGCATTGTACATATTCAGGTAATTTATTTTGCCACCAATTAATTTTTCAAATTGTTCTTTATAAGGTGCAAAAGAAATACCGCCATGCAAATACATTTCCAACCTCGGCCAAACTTCATGCAGGGTTTGTTTCCCGGTGATTTCTAAAATTCTTTTTATTAGAACAAGTGTCCAGGTAGGTACACCACTAAGTGATGTTACATCTTCATGAATGGTACTTTGTGCAAGTTGTTCTATTTTACTTTCCCATTCATCCATCAATGCAATGGATAATTCCGGCGTGCGCAACCAATTGCTCCAGAATGGTGTATTTTGTAAAAGCA
>CAYXHX010000028.1:8752-14569 GCA_964464835.1 uncultured Chitinophagaceae bacterium
ATTAGCCCATGCAGGAATATTATTCATTAGAACAGCGCTTAAATCGCCATAAAATATTTCTTCATTCAATGCATTGATTTGATGGCTGCCACCAATCACCAGGCCTTTACCGGTGAGCAGGTCACTCTCGGGGTAACGGTTGTAATACAGTGTGAGCACATCTTTCGCGCCCTGGTAATGGCAATTTTGAAGGCTTTCATCGGTGATGGGAATAAATTTACTTTTTTCACTTGTAGTGCCACTGCTTTTTGCAAACCAATATACAGGTGTGTTCCAAAGCAGGTATTGTTCGCCTGCCATCAGTCTTTCGATGTATGGTTTTAAATCTTCATACTCATGAATGGGAACAGTCTCTTTAAAACTGCGAATGGTGAATAAATGATTGAAGCCGTACCTCCTGCCAATTTCTGAATGTTGTGCATGTGTCACAAGGTCCTGCAATACATCCCGCTGTGATTGAATGGGGTTGTTCATCCAACCTTCGATGGTTGTATAGCGCATACGCGCAAGCATTGATATGGTTGGGGATAAAATTTTCATGGCTGCCTTTGACAAAAAATTTTATAATAAAAATTGCGATATCCCAAATATTAAATTTTTGCTTTGGCTAAATGTAAATAAAAAAATGAATTCAGGATTATTTTTCTTCATCAACCACATGCTTTTCCCGGCCCATTTCCAATATCCAATCTTTGCGCTTCAGTTCAAAATTAGTCCCGAGATAAAGGCGCCTTACCTGTTCATCTTCGGCAAGCTCTTCTGCAGAGCCATTTTTAAAAATTTTCCCTTCTATGAGTAAATATGCATGGTCGCAAATAGATAAAGTTTCATTTACATTATGATCGGTAATAAGTATGCCGATATTTTTATATTTCAATTTGGCCACCACCATTTGAATATCTTCTACAGCAATCGGGTCAACGCCGGCAAAAGGTTCATCCAATAAAATAAAATTGGGATCAATTGCCAATGCGCGTGCGATTTCAGTGCGGCGGCGTTCACCGCCACTTAAACTGTCCCCATTATTTTTTCGTACATGATGCAGGTTGAACTCTTCGATGAGTTGTTCCAATTTTTCTTTTCGTTCAGCAGATTTCAATTTTGTCATTTCCAAAACCGCCATAATATTATCTTCAACAGATAATTTTCTAAACACACTTGCTTCCTGGGGCAGGTAACCAATACCAAGTTGTGCTCGTTTATACATCGGCATTTTGGTAATATCTTCTTCATCAAGATAAGCTTTGCCCTCATCTGGTTTTACCAAGCCAACGACCATATAAAACGTGGTCGTTTTTCCCGCCCCATTCGGGCCGAGTAAACCAACGATCTCTCCCTGTTTCACCTGGATGGAAACATGATCTACAACCGTTCGGTTACTATAAGATTTTACTAAATTATCAGTGCGTATTGTACGGCTCAATTGTAAAGGGTTTCAGCAAAAATAAGTAAGTAGGTTTAAAACTTTCTTCAATTAACATCTAAACTATTTTTTGAATTATAAGTTCCTTTAATTTGCTTTGCATCAAATTGTACCGTTCAATCCATTTTGTGATAGCGCATGAAGATTACAGACCATATTACACAGGCTAAGAAAACATTGGTTTCATTTGAAATATTGCCTCCTTTAAAAGGTAAAAGTATTGGTTCCATTTATGAGCATCTTGACCCGCTCATGGAATTCAAACCTTCATGGATCAATGTGACCTATCACCGGAGCGAAACAGCTTATAAGAAAAAAGCGGATGGCAGTTTTGAAAAAATTGAAATCCGCAAAAGGCCGGGCACCGTGGGCATTTGCGCAGCTATTATGAACCATTATAAAATTGATGCGGTTCCACATATTATTTGTGGTGGATTTGCCATGCGGGAAACAGAGGATGCATTGATTGACCTGAATTTTTTAGATATTGATAATGTACTGATCATTCGTGGCGATGCTGCAAAGAATGAATCTTTTTTTGATCCCGAACCCGGCGGCCATGTATATGCCATAGATTTATTAAAACAAGTAGCCAATTTAAATCATGGCATTTATTTAGATGATGATATCCGCAATGGTGGCAAAACTAAATTTTGCATTGGTGTAGCCGGATACCCCGAAAAACATTTTGAAGCGCCGAATAAGGATATTGATTTGAAACGGCTGAAAGAAAAAGTGGATGCCGGTGCAGAATACATCATGACGCAAATGTTTTTTGATAATCAAAAATATTTTGACTTTGTGGATGCATGCAGGAAAAATGGCATCAATATTCCAATTATACCCGGCCTGAAACCAATCAGCAGTAAGAAACAATTATCTTTTCTCCCACGAATTTTTCATGTGGACATTCCCAATGATCTTTCCGAAGCAATACTCAAATGCAAGACGGATGAGGAATGTGAAATTGCGGGTACGGAATGGCTAATTGCACAAAGTAAAGAACTCATACAATTTGGTGCACCAGTTTTACATTATTATACGCTGGGCAAACCATCCATCATCAGGAATGTGGTGCAACAGATTTTATAAAAAACCATTCCAAAGTTTAATCTTTTTTTTATTAGCTCCATAAATAGTGTATTAATTTTTCGTAGGCCCAGCATCTTTCATTTTATCTGATGCAACCGGAAAAATTCTATGGAAGGGAAACATCAATAAAAATGGAACCATCCATGTTGCATCTCTTCCATCCGGTATGTATTATTTAAAAAATATCCTCAATGGCGAAGTAAGAATACCAATTGAGGATATTTTATTTTATTCCATAAAACTGATCATTCCTGTTTTAAGATCATAGAAAGCGCCAACTATTTTTAAGCTGCCATTATGCAGCATTTCATTTAATACCGGGCTTTCTTTTTTGATGACTTCAATGGTATGGAGTACATTATTTTTTGCAACAACATCTATATAAGCATCATTATTTGAAGACTTATCAGACTGGAAATTTTGTGATAAAGCAATTGCAGGTTGAATATTGGATAGCATTGCCGTAATGTTTCCCATTTTCACCTGGTCAATAGCAGACTTCACAGCGCCACATGAACTATGCCCCAAAACAACAATCAATTTGGCGCCGGAAACTTTACACGCAAATTCAAGGCTGCCCAATAAATCTGTATTGACAAAATTTCCTGCTACCCTTCCGACAAACATGTCTCCAATGCCGGCATCAAAAACCTGTTCGGCCGGAATACGGCTGTCTACGCAAGAGATAATTGCAGCTTCAGGATATTGGCCATTTGCTGCTGCATGTGCCTGCATGATGAGGTTTCTGTGCAACATTTTATTTTGCACAAAACGGTTGTTGCCGGCTTTTAAGTTTTGTAAAACCATATCCGGCGTGAGGGCTTGCTGCTGTGCAGCCGTGTACACAGTTTCTATAGATTTACTACTACTGCAGGACTGCATCATCAGAATGGCTGATGCAGCAAAAAATACTTTTAAAATACGCATTTTTGATTTTTTAATTTAAATGAAAAAAAATTTAACCCGGAAGAATATACTACAATTACATAAATGTTTTTACAAACTGTGTGACGCCATTCATGATAATTTGACCGCCAATACACAATAAAACAAATGAAAGGATTTTCATAATCACACGTCTTGCCTGTTCAGAAGCTTTGCTTACGAAAAAATTTGCTGAGCTATAGCATAAATAAATGCTCAGCATGATTAATAAGATGGCAATGGCTGATGCTGAATAATGCAAGATATATTCATGCGTTTCTCCACCGAGCGCTTCCGCACTGATTGTGAGCGCAACTGCAATACTGCCCGGCCCAACCGTAAAAGGAAATGTATAGGGATAAAAAACTTTGTTTTCATGGTCTTCTTCATTGATCTGGTCACTCAGGTATTTTTTCTTATCACTTTCATTTACAGAATCATCTTGTTGCAATGATTGCCAACCCATCGTAAGGATCATTGTACCTCCACACATTTGTACAATGGGAATGGTAATGCCGAATAGTTTCATAATAAATACTCCAACAACTACAGTAAACATGAGTATGATCCCTGAGTTGAATGCAATTTTCCTCGCCATTTTCCGGCGCAGGGCATTGGGTGTATTGGGTGTAAGGCTCAAGAATAAAACGCCCGAACCTATTGGATTTACTACGTGAAATAAAGCCATGAAAGTAGATGGAATAATCAGGAGAAAAGTTTGCAGCAGTGGTGGTAAATTTTCAAACATAAACAGGTATCAAAGGAAAGGCAAAATAACAATAAAAAAAATGAATGTAAAAAGTTAAGTTCAATACAATACACAATTTAATTTTTAAGGTAAAATTCTTTTTGCTTTACTTTCCGTTTTTTAAAAATAAATTATCCAAATGAAATTGTTGATATGCGCTTTTTTCTTAATTACCCTAACACATGGATTCGCTCAACAAATTAGTGGTAGTATTACCGGCCAGGATGGCAATCCATTGCCCTTTGCTTCAATCTCCATAAAAAATTCCGGCATCGGCGTGACCTCCAATGAAGATGGGAAATATGCATTATCCGTAAAACCCGGAGACTATACGCTCATAGCACAGTTTGTTGGCTACATCCGGTTGGAAAAAAAAGTAGTCGTTAAAAATCAATCAATCAAATTGGATTTCAATTTATCTCCCTTATCCAATGACTTATCAAATGTAATTATTTCAACGAATGAGGAAGACCCGGCTTATGAAATAATCCGCCATGCAATTGCAAAAAGAAAAGAATATCAAAACCCATTAGATTCGTTTACCGTAGAAGCGTATATTAAAACCTGGATGAAAAGCAGGAAACTTCCTACAAAAATCCTGGGCCAGAAAATGGATGCAAATGCACGCCGCGATATGGGAGTAGATTCTATAGGTAAAGGCATGATCTATTTGTCTGAATCGCTTACCCGTGTTGCATTTCGAAAACCGAATGATCAAAAACTGGAAGTCATTTCCGGCAGGGAAAGTGGATCTAATGGGTATGGTTTTAATTTTCCTGTATTCATTAATTTTTATAACAATAATGTAAATGTATTGACAGATCAATTTGCCCCACGTGGCTATGTTTCGCCAATTGCAGATAATGCTTTGAATTTTTATAAGTATCATTACCTCGGTTCTTTTTTTGAAGACGGAAAAGAAATCCATGAAATAGCTGTAAAACCCAAGCGGCTATATGAGCCACTTTTTTCAGGTACTATTTATATCACGGAGGGAGATTGGCGCATTCATAGCCTTGACCTGTTGCTGACAAAATCATCACAACTCGAAATATTAGACACTCTTTCCATCAAACAAATTCAATCGCCCATCAATGATAAAATATGGCGCACAAAAAACCAGGCTGTATATTTTACGCTGAATATTTTCGGCGCTGACATCACCGGAAATTTTATCAATCAATACAATAATTATGATTTGCATCCGCAGTTTTCAAAAAATTATTTTAATAATGTGGTAGTAAAATATGATACCACCTTAAATAAAAAATCTGCAGCTTATTGGGATTCTATCCGCCCCATTCCATTAAAACCCGAAGAAATAAAGAATTACCACACCAAAGACAGCATTTTTAAATCGAATAAAGATTCCATGTATTCAACACACCGGATAGATTCACTCCGGAAAGCACAAGCAAATATTTCATTTAAAAATATTTTCTGGAATGGTTTTACACGATCCAATTTTAACCCCAAAAAATTAACGACATTTCAATGGAAACCATTATTGCCACAACTATTCTATAATACTGTCGAAGGCTTTGTAAGCAATGTTTCATTTACTGTAAAAAACAAATTCCCCCGTCGCAATGGAGCTTTACCACAGTCGCTCGCTAAGGATTACACAATA
>CAYXHX010000029.1:0-13320 GCA_964464835.1 uncultured Chitinophagaceae bacterium
CGTGTCTATGAGATTGATGGATATGCGATTGGAACTTGTAGCTGCATCAACTACGGTATTCTGCAAATTCCCGGTGGTTGTTTTCAGGTCTGCATCAATATTTTCGAGCAATGAACGGATGCCTTTCCCCAGCATCTCTTTATTTTGTTTTAATTTAGACATCGGTATAAATAACAAGTAATTTTTAAGTATTTTTTATTCCATTATTCGTTCTTCCTGCTTCATTTTGGTGAGGTTATTTTTTTGCAATACTTCTTTAGCCAGGTTCATATAATTAATCGTGCCTTTGCTGTGTGCATCGTATAATATTACGGGTTTCCCAAAACTTGGCGCTTCACTCAGCCGCGTATTTCTATGAATGATTGTATTAAAAACCATTTCATCAAAATGCCTGCGCACTTCACTTACTACCTGGTTGCACAGCCTTAACCTGCCATCATACATGGTCATTAAAATGCCTTCAATTTGCAAATCTTTATTTAACCTGTTTTGTACAATCTTAATAGTATTGAGCAATTTGCCGAGGCCTTCTAATGCAAAAAATTCGCATTGAACCGGCACGATTACACTATCTGCAGCAGTTAATGTATTCACGGTAATCAGGCCAAGAGAAGGTGAAGCATCAATAATAATAAAATCATAATCATCCCTCACTGCATCTAAAATATTTTTTACAACCATTTCCCTATTTGGAAAATTAATCATTTCAATTTCTGCGCCAACAAGGTCAATATGAGAGGGAATTAAATCCATGTTGGGGATTTCAGTTTTTAAAATTACATCCCGTGCTGCTACCTGGTTTACCATGCAATCATACAAACTGCTTGTAACATTATGCAGGTCAAAACCCACACCGGTAGTACTATTTGCCTGCGGATCCGCATCCACCAATAATGTTTTAAATTCCAGCACACCTAAACTTGCAGCGAGGTTAATGGCAGTTGTTGTTTTTCCTACACCACCTTTTTGATTTGCTACTCCGATGATTCTTGCCATATATTTCTAACCTTATTTTTAATATTTTATGAAGCAGTTTCGATTTCTATTGTATCTCCAATGATTGGCAAGTACAATTGTATCCCGGCTTGCATAAATGATTCCATTGCCTGCACCACATTAATTTGTACCGGGGGAAAAGTATTATAATGAACCCCTACAACTTTATTACATTGTACAAAACGGCATGCTTCTATTGCATCCATCACATCCATTGTAAAATTTCCACCGATAGGAAGTATAGAAAAATCCAGCTTGCTCCATCGTGGGATTAATTGCATATCCATTGTCAATGCGGTATCACCGGCATAATAAAAATTTCCATCTTTTGTATTAAACACAAAACCCATAGGGTTGCCGGCATACGTTCCATCAGCCATTGAAGAGGAATGTACAGCCTGCACGCCACGGACATTTCCAAAATCAAAACTGATGGGCCCGCCGTGATTCATGCTATGTACATTTTTTATACCCTTTGCTTCCAACCAATAAGAAATTTCAGCAGGCGCAACACATAATGCTCCTGTTCGTTTTGCAATCTCCGGTAAATCCACTGTATGATCTCCATGGCCATGCGAAATGAAAATATAATCTGCTTCAATGTTGTTTATATCAATATTTTTTGCCGCCTCGTTTCCACTAATGAAAGGATCAAAAAGCATTTTCTTCCCCACAGTTTCTATTAAAAAACAAGCATGGCCATAAAAAGTGAATTTTATCATTTGCCAATCTTTAGAATGAATGAATGGGCGAAATTAATTTTTCGCCTCCATTTTTCCCAATCTAATCTGTATTCCGGGGATATATCGTTGTTAAAAATCGAATTAAAATTAAAAATTTATACTGATTTTAAAAATGATGAATTCTTTAACTTGGATGGTTTTACTAATAGTCATGTACATTGCAAAAAAAATTGAATGAGAAACTGGAATGGTATCTGGATCATAGCCGGCATTATTTTACTTATTGACTTTTACGTGTATTTCGCAGTACGTACAGTTTTTACAGGAAGTGACAAGGGCCGTTTATTGTACTCCTATTCTTTTTGGACAATTTCCATACTGGCGCTATTATTTCTTTTATCTTATCCGTTTATCCATTATTTTGAAACTCATATTGCATTGCGGAATTATATTTTTGCAATCATTATTGGAATTTTTTTTGCAAAATTAATTGGCGCTCTATTTTTTCTGGCAGATGACATTCGCCGTGGATTCGTTTGGCTCATGGGAAAAATATTTTACAAAACCGGTGCAGATTTCGCTCCATCAGGCACCGGCATCAGCAGGTCAGATTTTTTTACCTGGGCAGGTGTGGCATTGGGAAGTGGTTTGTTTGCTACTTTGATGTACGGGTTTTCCAATAAATATGATTACAGGGTAAAAAAAATTAAATTGTCATTTGCCAATTTACCCAAGGCATTTCGTGGATTGAAAATTTTACATATCAGCGATATTCATAGCGGGAGTTTTACCAATAAAGCAGCTGTAAACAAAGGCGTGGACCTGGCTTTAAAACAAAATGCGGATATCGTACTTTTTACCGGCGATTTGGTGAATGATAAAGCGACCGAGATGCGGGATTACATGGATGTATTTAGCCGTATCACTGCACCAATGGGCGTTTTCAGCACATTGGGAAATCATGATTATGGAGATTATACATCCTGGCCTAGCCCGGAAGTGAAAAAGCAAAACCTGGAAGATTTAAAGAATATTGAAGCACAACTTGGATGGCGATTATTAATGAATGAACATGTGATCCTCGAAAAAAACGGAGAAAAAATTGCCTTGATTGGCATTGAAAACTGGAGCGCTTTTGGAAGCTTTCCAAAATATGGAAAATTAAAAGAAGCCTATGCAGGCACAGAAAATTATCCCTTTAAAATTTTGATGAGCCATGATCCGAGTCATTGGGATGCGCAAATAAGGCCCGAATATCCCAACATTGACCTTACCCTCAGTGGCCATACACATGGTATGCAATTTGGTGTAGAAAATCCCTATTTCAAATGGAGCCCGGTACAATGGTTTTATAAAGAATGGGCAGGCTTATATGAAGAAAAAAATCAAAAAATTTATGTGAATCGCGGATGGGGCTTTATAGGTTATCCCGGACGTGTGGGCATCCTGCCTGAAATCACTTTAATTGAACTTGCATAACTTTTTTTTAAAAAAATTTCCATTGAACAACCTGGTGTAAATGAACACAACATGCTTTTAATGCTGTTAATAAATTATTAGAAAAAAATATTTAAGCAATAGTAAAAAAAAACCATCGTTTGTGAACAGAATGTGGCATCAAATTAGCCACTCAATAAAAAACAAAATGTATGAAGAAAATAATTTTTTTCGCTGCATGCTTTGTATGCACATTTACTGTAAGTACAGCTCAAAGCTTTCATGTTGGCGCCAAAGCCGGCGTCAACATGAGCAAAATTGATGGGCAGGCTTTCAAAGATGGCTTTAATGCTGGTTTTCAATTAGGTGGTTTCATGGAAATTGATTTCAGCAAAACACTCGGTATTCAACCTGAGGTTTTATTTAATCAAACGAATACAACTATTGCAAGTGATGCTTCAGATATTTATAATTTAGCTTTAAATGGCCAGAAAAAAACATTGAATTATTTAAGCATCCCAGTTTTATTGCGCATCAATGCAGGCAAATTGCTCACACTCCATCTTGGGCCGCAATACAGTATTTTAATGAACAGCCATGAAACCATTCTGGAAAATGGAATGGATGCATTTAAATCCGGCGACTTTGCAGCTGTACTTGGCGCGCAAGTCAATCTTGGTTCTTTAAAAATTTATGGCAGGTATAACATTGGTTTAAACAATATCAATGATATTGATAATAAAGATAAATGGAAAAACCAGCAGATTCAACTGGGACTCGGCTTTCGATTGTTGTAATTTTTACAACTTCAATTAAAAAAAACATTCGTCACGAATGTTTTTTTTTGCGCCATTTTGTAAGCTGCTCCTTCATAAATTCACGGTTTATTGCTTTGGCATTTTAATTGACTTTATATAAAGAATCCCGGAAACTCTTAAATTTCCAGTGGGTATGTGCCAAATTGGCGTTACAAATAATTTAAAGCATGAAGGATCAATTTTTTTTAAAAATGGAAGATGAAGCAGATTTTCTTAATATTATTCCAATCAATGAAATCGAGGAGGAGCAGGAAGAAAACCTCGTAATTCCCGATATCATTCCACTACTGCCTTTGAGAAATACCGTTTTATTTCCGGGTGTAGTTCTGCCAATTACAGTAGGCCGTGATAAAAGTATCAAAGCTGTAAATGATGCATATAAAAATCATAAGATGATTGGTGTCCTTTCTCAAAAAGACATCAATATAGAAGAACCCGGGTTTCAGGATCTATGTGAAGTAGGAACCGTGGCAAAAATTGTAAAGCTCATCAAAATGCCGGATGGGGGCACTACCATTATTATACAGGGTAAGAAAAGATTCCGTATTGAAAGCATCGTTGAAGAAGAGCCTTATTTTAAAGCAAAAGTGGACATCCTAAAAGATGTAAAAAATCCCGGCGATGAAGACATAGAACCATATATCAGCAGCATTAAAGAAATAGCCGGCCAAATTATTCAGCTATCTCCACAGATGCCCGCAGAAGCGACCATCATTTTAAAAAATATTGAAAGCCATTCATTCTTAATCAATTTTGTCAGCAGTAATTTGAATTGCGGCATTGCCGAAAAACAAGATTTACTGGAAACGGATAATTTAAAATTACGTGCGGAAAAATTAGTGACATTACTGCATAAAGAATTGCAATTTGTAGAATTAAAAAATAAAGTGACTTCCAAAACCCGCACGGAGATTGACAAACAACAACGTGATTATTTTTTGCAACAGCAATTAAAAAGCATTAAAGATGAATTGGGCGGCGAACCGAATGAACGAGAAGTTGCTGAAATGAAAAAAAGAGCAGAAGAAAAAAAATGGCCGGAAGCTGCTAAAACTGCATTCCAATCAGGTATTGAAAAATTGGAACGTATGCATTCAAGCACACCGGATTATTCTCTCGTATATAATCACCTGGACCTGATGCTTGACCTTCCCTGGGAGGATTACAGCATAGATAATTATGATTTAAAAAGAGCTGCAACAATTTTGGATGACGATCATTACGGCATGAAAAAAATTAAAGAACGCATTCTTGAATATCTTGCTGTTCTAAAATTAAAGGGCGATATGAAAAGCCCGATTCTTTGTTTTGTAGGAGCCCCTGGTATTGGTAAAACTTCTTTAGGAAAAAGTATTGCGCATGCATTGGGCAGAAAATATGCACGGTTGAGTTTAGGCGGCTTGCATGATGAAAGTGAAATACGCGGGCATCGCAAGACTTATATCGGCGCAATGCCCGGCAGGATTTTGCAAAACATTCGAAAAGTAAAAACCTCAAACCCTGTAATCATTTTAGATGAAATAGATAAAGTGGGCAATGATTTTCGCGGTGATCCATCTTCTGCTTTATTGGAAGTGTTGGACCCGGAGCAGAATAATAGTTTCTATGATAATTACCTTGAAATGGAATATGACCTCAGCAAGGTTTTATTTATTGCCACAGCGAATAATTTACAAAGCATACAACCTGCATTGCGTGATCGCCTGGAGATTATTGAACTTAGTGGTTATGCGGTGGAAGAAAAGATTCAAATTGCCAGGAGGCATTTGATTCCCAGGCAAAAAGAAGCACATGGTTTAGCAAAAAGCAAAATTGACCTCGGCGAAAAAATAATTCAAAAAGTGATTGAGAATTATACGCGTGAAAGTGGTGTACGTGAATTGGACCGCAGGCTTGCAGCCATTATGCGCAACCAGGCAAAAGAAGTGGCAATGGGAAAAAAAGTAAGCACTCACCTTACTCAAGCCGGTGTAGAAAAAATATTGGGAAAACCACGGTATAGCAATGAGATTTATAAAACAGCCAACCTGCCCGGTGTAGCCGTAGGGCTTGCATGGACCTATGTAGGCGGTGATATTTTATTTATAGAAACTGCATTGAGTGAGGGTAAAGGCGAATTGAAACTTACCGGAAATTTGGGGAATGTGATGAAGGAAAGTGCCACTACAGCTTACACGTACCTGCAAGTAAATGCGAAAAAATATAATATAGATTCAGCCATCTTCAACAAGAAAAATGTACATGTGCATGTACCTGAAGGCGCCACGCCAAAAGATGGCCCAAGTGCCGGAATTACCATGTTTACTTCTTTGGCAAGTGCTTTCACCGGAAGGAAAGTAAATCCATTTATCGCTATGACAGGAGAGATAACTTTACGTGGGCAGGTTTTACCTGTGGGTGGCTTAAAAGAGAAAGTATTGGCCGCAAAACGTGCCGGTTTGAAAAAAATCATCCTTTCAGCATTGAATGAAAAAGATATTTTAGAAATCAACCCAGGCTTTATTGAAGGCCTCGAATTTCACTATGTAAAAACCATGCAGCAAGTGATGGATTTGGCGTTGGAATAATTGATAATTGATAATGGTGAATGGTTAATTGTAAATTTATAGGAGAAAAAACCTGGATAGAGTGGACAGGTTTTAATTCTTAAATTTAACTTCCGGCAAAAGGAGTCCCGAATATTCCTACTGCCAATTCTATCCATATCAATAGCAACCCAATTAACAAAATTGCGCAAAAAACCAGGCGATAACTTTTTTGTTTTACTTTCCTTAAAACAAGTTCGCATAAAAGCCCTGTTCCAAATAATAAGACTGCGGCGACTGCAAAATCCATGAAAGTCCAACTTACCTCATTGGTAAATTGCATGGCAATCAACGGAACGGTGAGGAGTATGCCACAAATAGCCAGGATAATGGTCAACCTGTTATAATTAGCTGCAGGCTTAGTTGTTTTACTTTCCATCTTAAATAATTTTGAAAATCAAAGATAAACAAAAGTGCTTTGAATTTCAAAGTAAAAACATTTATAGCCCGAAAATTTTAATAATTTTTTAAAATAACCGCATAAAAAATTGGAAAATAATAATTTGTAGGATATATTTGCACTGGTTTTTCATAGGATATTGGATTTTAATACGGGGTTGGATCTTCATCCAGGCCCCTTTTTTATTTTTGCAGGTATGCCATTACAATTTCGGCTTTGGCTTTTCCAATTACCGTTGAAATTTCATCTAAAGTTTTGGAACGTAAGTTTTTTACAGATTTAAATTCCTTTAATAAACGTTCAGCAGTATTTTTTCCAATACCTTTTATCTCTTCCAATTCATTTTTAAAAGTTCCTTTTGACCGTTTATTCCGATGGTGTGTAATTCCAAAACGATGTACTTCATCCCGTATATAACGTACCAGGTTAAGCGCAGCGCTATCCGGGGGTAGTTTAATAGATTCAGAATCATTTGCAAAAAAGATCTCTTCAATATTTTTTGCAAGGCCTATTAGTGTAATCTTATTCTGCAGGCCAAGTAGATTCATGCTTTCAAGAGCTGCACTTAATTGGCCTTTTCCACCATCAATAATTACAAGTTGAGGAAGTGGTTGTTTTTCGTCCAATAACCTTTTATAACGCCGGTAAACAACTTCTTTCATTGTAGCGAAATCATTTATTCCACTGACTGTTTTCACATTATAATGCCGGTAATTTTTTTTATCCGGCTGCCCATTTGCAAAATAAACCATCGCAGATACAGGAAAACTTCCCTGGAAATTACTATTGTCAAAACATTCAATATGAATAGGCAACTCTTGTAAATGCAAGGATTGTTGTAATTCCTGCAGAGTTTCCATTTGCTTTTTTTCTGTCCCGGTATTTACATTCAAAATTTTTTTACGAAGTTGCTCCTCTTTAAAATACAATACATTTTTAAAAGAGAGGCCGAGTAATTTTTTCTTTTCACCGCCATGCGGTTTGGTACATTTTACTTCACCTCCCGGAAAATCTATATCAAAAGGGATAACAATTTCATTGGCGATGCTTTCAAATTTTTTCCTGAAATCTATAATGGCCAATAATAATATTTCTGCATTTGTTTCTTCCAGTTTGGCAATAAATTTTTCGTTATGGGTTTGAATGATAGTGCCATTTTGTATCATTAAATAATTGATATATGCATGATCTCCATCACGGAGAAAAGAAAACACATCTACATTTTTCAACGACTTACTGACAATTACAGAATGAGCCTGGTATTGCTCAAGCTCGTCTAATTTTTTTTTGATAAATGCAGCTTTTTCAAAATCCAATTTTTCCGCATACATAGCCATTTCTTGTTTATACCTGTTCATTACAGGCTTTAAATTGCCTTTAAGCATTTGCCTTATTTGTGCAAGGCCATCTGCATACTCCCCGGCAGACTGCAGGCCTTCACATGGCCCTTTACAATTACCGAGATGGTATTCAAGGCACACTTTGAATTTCTTTTTTTGTATATTATTTTCAGTAAGATTTAATTTACATGTTCGCAATGGAATAAACTCACGAATAAATCGGATGAGCTCACGTACTTTCCCGGCAGACGTGAATGGCCCAAGGTATTCAGAACCGTCGCTTATTTTTTTCCTGGTAACAAAAACGCGGGGAAAAGGTTCATTCTTGATAACGATGAAGGGATAGGTTTTATCATCTTTTAAATTGATATTAAATTTTGGTTGGTATTCTTTGATTAATGCATTTTCCAGCAGTAAGGCATCATGCTCCGAATCAACAAGTGTAAATTCGATCTTTGAAATGCGCCTTACTAACTCATTTGTTTTATACCCTGTATTGGTTTTGATGAAATATGATGCAATACGCTTACGCAGGTTTTTTGCTTTGCCAACATATAGTAAGTTACCGGACGAATCAAAATATTTGTAAATGCCCGGGTCAGTGGGGTATTCCTGTGCAATAAAAGAAAAATTCGTTGCCATAATTATTCTTTCCATCCAACCTGGATTTGCCGTTTTCTTTCTTTGCCATCCGGCAACATTGAACTTTGCAGGATGGTAAATCCTTTATCGTTTTTCCACCAGTGCATTTCAGTGATAGATGAATCTGCATTGGATTTGGAAATACTGTAAATAATATTTTTTACCTGTTGTGTAGCCGTATCCAACAATACTAAAACACGCTGTACGGGTAAAAGTGAATCTTCAGTAGTGTAACTAAAAGTATAACTCGCCGTAGTTTGATCCTGGAAAATATTTTCTTTGTATTTTTCTTTCATACCTGTTGCGGTAATGCTGTCATTCAGAAAGATTTGAGCAAGCGTTTTTACTTCTTCTTTTGAAATGGATGCAGAATCTTTTCCTGAATCAGTAATAATGATTTTATAAGGCTGAACGGGGCTGTTTTCCATTGTAGTAATTTGATTGCGGATATATTGATTCACAGGGTAAAAAATAAGAGAATCATTATTATTTTCTACTATTTTTTGTTCTTTTGGCTTGTCATTTTTACAGCTTAATAAAATGATTGCAGGCAATAACAAGACACTGATCAATAAATATTTTTTTTGCATTAGATTTTATTTGTTGATGCTTTCCAAATCTTTAAAAATAGAAAAGCAGGTAATTCAAGTAGTTACTTTTTAGAAAGTACTTTGATGTTGAATGCAAAGATAGGGAAGTGATTATTTAATGGTTTTTGTAAAACCAATTTTCAACCCATAATTCAACAGGTATTCTTTAATTGGGTATTTTTGGGACATTGTTGGTAAAAATTGGTAACGAAACTGTGGCCCAACCTGCCATTTTACAGAACCCATTTTATAGCTTAAGTATGTTTCCACATTGCCATTTACATTCCAATTGCGCATGAGTTTTGAACCATCGGCATAATCTTTATAATTGGTAGAAACTACAAATGGTTCTTTGTCAAATGTGTACGTTGGTTGTACTGATGCAGCAACATTCCAGGAAAGCCTTCCATGTTCTGCAAGTTTATAATCCAATCCAATGGGCAATGAAACCTGGTAAAACCTATTTTTCAATGTAAATGGAACACTGGAAACTCCGGATGACCTGTTTACCAGGAATGGGCTGAAAACAGTAGGCTCATTTTCCGGAATTGTGGAAGAAGATGTATTTTGATATAAATAGGCATCAATATTATATTGGTTCATATTAAACTGAAAACCAGATTTGATTGAAAGCCTGTCTGAGAGATGATAGCCTAAAGAGAAACCTACTTCATAGCCAATTGACGGCCTGTAGTTTACCAATTTATCTATATCTATAGTAAATGGAGAAGTGGCGAGTGAAACGGCAGATACATACGTACTTGCTGTTTTGCCCTGCGCATCATCTACCAATTTACGATAGCTAATGGAAGGAGTGAGGTAAAATTGAAAATCAAGTTTTGGGACAGAATTTTTCAATACTTCAAATGAATAGCTTTTATGGCTGGCTGCTAAAATATCCTCCACATTGTAATCTATGTAGGTGTTGAGTGCATACCTGAAATAAAACGGTTCGGCTTCCTCTTGCTTCCCTTTAAAATCAACATAATTAAAACTATTGTTTATTGCAATAGGTTGAGAAATGGTTTTTAAAGCAAAATTGAACATATCTAATTTGTGATTGGGGTCTTCTGCCTTATTAGCAGCAGTTGTTTGTTCATTTTTAGTTTCTGAAAAAATAGAATTCACCGATTTATTTTCATTTTTAACTTCATTTGTATTTTGCACAAAAACGTTATTGTTATCATTATTGGTTGCTGCAATTTGTTGTTGGAATAATGCTGCCGATACAGAAGCAATTGTATTTTGAGTGATATTATGTACTGCTAAGTTTTCAGGAAAAGCAGATTCTTTAGATTGCAATACCGGGCCTTGCGTGGCATTATTTACCGTGACAGGTGCATTTGCAATCGCTTCATTGATTGAAGGTGTATTTGCTGCAATGATGGAGGTTTTAATTTCAGGCTTAATAATTAAGGTGCCGATTACCAATAAAGAAATTACAAAAACGGAAATAGCAGTTAATGCCGGCCATTTTTTATGGCCATGCAATTCTTTCTGAATATGTCTCCAGGAATGTTCGGATGGATATAACCGTAACTGATCGGCCTGATCTTTTAGAAAGTCTTCAAATTCTGTATGGTTATATGGGTTTTCCATGTACAACTACAGTTAGTGTTTTTAAGCTCCGGCCCAATTCAGCGATGGATTGTCACCTTCAATTATTTTTTTCTTAATCAAAATTGTTTCTAATGCCGACTTTGCCCTTGCATATTGGCTCCTGCTGGTACTTTCTTCAATTTCGAGCATGTCTGCAATTTCTTTATGTGAATAGCCCTCAATCGCATATAAGTTGAGCACTGTTCTATATCCCATAGGCAAACTTCGAATGCATTCATTCACCTGTTTTACCTGTAATAAGGAAGTTACAGATGGTTCTTTTCCGGGTAAATAATTTGCATACATTAAATCTATATTATCATTGAATTTTTTAAATTTCTTTAAAAAATTTATACAATTGTACACCATGATCCTTCTTATCCAGCCTTCAAATGCTCCTTTATTCTGAAAAGTGTGAATTTGTGTAAACACTTTTATAAACCCTTCCTGGAGCATATCTTCTGCGTCTTCCCTGTTTTGAGCGAAACGATAACACACAGGTAGCATCTTGGGGCTATACCTATTGTAGAGCTCTCTTTGCGCTACGGGATCGTTTTGCAAACAGCCGGATAATATGGCTTCTTCAGTCATGCAGGTAAGTATTACCCATAAATATAGACAATATTAATTTCAAAACGCTGCTTATACTTCATTATTAAATTCAATGACTTGCTAAAACAGTTGAAATTTTTTGTTGAAAATATTTATGGCAGTTGCAAGTTACAATTTTTATTCCAAGAAAAATTGAAATTTTCATTGAAAGAATAACGGTATTTTTCAATTGGGATTATCTAAGCAAGAATTTTTTCCGTTTTATTTTGAATTGATTTTCTTTCGCCGATTTGCTGGCGCCACATGGCATAATACAAACCTTTTTCTTGCAATAATGCTTCATGGTTTCCTGTTTCTACAATTTGGCCTTTTTCCAACACATAAATCCTGTCTGCATGCATGATGGTACTCAGCCGGTGTGCAATTAATACCATTATCTGTTTACTTTTTTCTGAAATGTCTTTTATTGTTGCCGTAATTTCTTCTTCAGTAATGCTGTCAAGAGATGATGTAGCTTCATCAAAAATCAGTAATTCAGGTTTCCGCAATAGTGAACGCGCAATACTTAACCGTTGTTTTTCTCCACCACTCAATTTCAAACCACCTTCACCAATCACTGTTTCAATTCCTTTTTCTGCACGTGACAATAATTGTTCACAACTCGATTTATGCAACGCATCAATAATTTCTTCATTGCTCGCACCTGGGTTTACAAACAATAAATTTTCACGTATCGTACCTGCAAACAATTGTGTATCCTGGGTTACAAATCCAATTTGATTCCGCAATGCATCAAAAACAATATCATTCCCATTGATTTTATTAAATAAAATTTCTCCCTGTTGTGGCCGGTATAAACCAACAAGTAATTTTACCAATGTACTTTTCCCGGCTCCTGATGGGCCAACAAATGCAATGGTTTCTCCATTTTCCACTTTAAAACTAATATTATCAATGGCTTTAAATTGTGCTGAATGATGTTTAAATGAAACATGTTTAAATTCCAATTCCTGGATTTTTCCTACTTCTTTTGGCATGTCCGGGCGTGGCTCTGCAGATTTTTGCATGAGCTCATGAAAATTATTTAAAGATGCTTCTGCTTCACGATAGGATAAAATGATATTGCCAATTTCCTGTAATGGCCCAAAAATAAAAAATGAATAAAATGTAAGCGTCATCAATTCACCGGCGGTTAACTGGCCTTTGAAAACAAGATACAGCAAGGTGAACATAATTACTTGCCGCAAAAAATTTACAAATGTGCCTTGTACAAAACTCAGTGATCGGATACTTTTTACTTTTTTTAATTCAAGCCCAAGGATTTTATACGTATTATTATTCAACCTTGTAACTTCCTGTTCTGTAAGCCCAAGGCTTTTTACCAATTCAATATTACGCAAAGATTCGGTGGTTGTTCCTGCCAATGAATTGGTTTCTTTGACAATGTTTTTTTGTATCCGTTTTATTTTTTTACTTAATAAACTGGTTAGTACAGATAAGCATACAATGCCTACTGCATAAATCGGCATAATGGACCAATGCAGCCGAAAAGAATAAACAGAAATAAATACAACACCTACGAGTATGGCAAATAAAACATTGATAAACCCAATAATAAATTTTTCGGTATCAATTCGAACTTTGGATAAAATGGATAAAGTTTCCCCACTTCGCTGAT
>CAYXHX010000029.1:13330-14436 GCA_964464835.1 uncultured Chitinophagaceae bacterium
CCATAGAGTGTTTCAGCCCGTCTGTAAAAATTTTTGCGCCAAATTTTTGTACAACCACATTGCTGAAATAATCCTGGAATGCTTTGGCAATACGCGAAACCATGGCTACAGAAATTAAAATGCCAAGGTATCCCAATACACCCCAAATAAATTGTGCCTCTGTGCGTGTAGCGGTTTTTATGAATTTTTTTTGCGCATCAAAATATCCTTCAGCAAAAGGATGTGTGGCATATTTATCAAATAATTTTCCAAAAAAATAAGGATCCAGCATGGAAAAACTTTGATTGATTGCAGCAAGCACCAATGCCAGTACAACCAGCCATTTGAAAGGTTTCAGGTAGGTCAATAATATTTTCATTCTATAAATGTATTGTTTCGTTTTGGTATTTATTCATTTTTTGTATGGAAAAATTGCTGTATAAATACCTGCATGAATTAGGAATAAGAATTGATATCAAATCCTGCACCATTCGTTTTTTTCTTGTTTGCAAGACTTATTGGCAGAAAATTTTATGTTTCTTCCACATAACTTCCCACCTGTTCTTTATGCAACTGGCTTTGCTGAATAAATAATTTGGGAATACTGATAAAACCATGTGTCAATTCTTCTGTACATGCAATAGGTAATACCTGGTCGGAAAAATAAATAATGGGGGTTTGCATTTTTACAAGTGTAGCTGCTGTTTCCCTGGTGATCGCATACGCACTTGCAAAATCATGATAACCGGCTTTCTTCAAATGCGTTGAATATTTCCGGGCATAAAGATTACCAATTGTTTTATGGCTCCATTTTAAAAACCCCAAATTTTTTTGGATATGATATACCAGTTTTTTGAGAATTGAAAAAAAACCGTTATTCGTATTTTTGGCATAATCAAAATAAAGTACTCCCCAATCCGGTGGTAATTCTTGTATGATTTCATTGAAATGTAAAATGCCTTCCTCATTGGGTACTACATCATCTTCAAAAATTAAAACCCGTGAATATGCATTTTTTAAAACATCTTCATATACACTTTTATGGCTGATCGTGCAAGCTAAAAGCCCTAATCTCATTTCCTTGCCATAGCGATGTGTTGCTCTCGCTTTTATGGGATCATAAATCC
>CAYXHX010000030.1:0-14418 GCA_964464835.1 uncultured Chitinophagaceae bacterium
GTAGAGAGGGTGGAAAAAATTGATGAAAATAAATATGTAGTTTATACCAATAAATTTCCTCCAAAAGAATATACAGATGTGATAGTAGCAAACGGCCATCACTGGTCACCAAAATGGGCTACATTCGATGGCGAATTTTCTGGCAAAATTTCTCATAGTCATTATTATAAAACATATAGTGGATTTGAAAATAAACGGGTGTTGATTGTAGGTATTGGAAATTCTGCTGTGGACATTGCCTGTGAATTAACAACTGTTGCAACATCGGTTACCGTTTCTACAAGAAGCGGCGCTTACATTTTACCAAAATATTTGTTTGGAAAACCTACTGATCATCTTACAAAACCTCCATTGGCATTTGCGCCCATATTTCTGCAAAGATTAGCATTGAATATCGCACTACGATTGAATGTTGGTAAACAATCAAACTATGGCATGCCCATTCCAAATCGTTCACTATTAAAAGAACATCCCACTATTTCACAGGAGTTTTTAAACAAAGTAGGACATGGGAAAATAAAAATAAAACCTAATATTAAAAAATTAATGGGTGAAGAAATTGAATTTACAGATGGGTCAAAAGTAGCATTTGATCATATAATTTTTAGCACAGGTTACAAAATTGAGTTTCCATTTTTTGATAAAAATCTTTTCAATGTAGAACACAATATTTTGAACCTTTATGAATATGTAGTACCCGTTGAACATAAAGGATTATATTTTATAGGTTTTATTCAACCTATCGGAGCAGTTATGCCCCTTGCCGAAATGCAGTCTGTATGGATAAGCAAAGTAATTGAGGGATCCAAAAATTTACCTGGTTCAGATTCCATGAAACATTGGATAGAAAACAATCAGCGAAAAATGAAAACCAGGTATGGCAATGCTTTGCGGCATACTTTGGAAGTGGATTTTTTTCCCTACAAAAGAAATTTGAAAAAATTAGCAGGGCTGTAATCATACTTTGAATTGCATCTTTTTTTTTAAAAAAATGCAAAATTCATCAGTTAGATTTTTTTGCATTTATAAGTAAAACTTAGAACTAAAATAAAAACAAATTATGAAGATGGATACTACATTAAAACCACCTGCCCCAAAAAGTGTAGATAAAAAATACCTGCTACTTGCACAAACTATTTTGAAAGGCCTTGGCCAGATTATGTTGCAGGAAAATTCAATTACCGGTTTTTTATTTTTAATTGGCATATTTTGGGGATCTGTCAATATGGGGTTTGCCGCCATCTTTGCTACCACTTGCGGCACTTTTACAGCACAGCTTTTAAAATATGATAAAGCAGAAATTGAAAAAGGTTTGTATGGTTTTAGCGCTGCATTAGTAGGTGTGGCACTTACATTGTTTTTCAAACCGGAATTTATTACATGGCTTTTCATCATCATAGGATCAGCATTGGCTACCATTATCCAACATTTTTTTATAAAAAGGAAAATACCGGCATTTACATTTCCTTTTGTTTTGGTTACATGGTTCTTTGTTTTTTGTATTCAATATTTTTACCCTGAATTAATGGCAGAAACAGGTATTTCATCTTCATCTGTTTCGGATAATTTTACATTTGCAATCAAAGGGTTTGGGCAGGTTATTTTCCAGGATAAACTTTTATCGGGTACGCTTTTTTTTATTGCAGTACTTATTAGTTCTCCCATTGCTGCGCTTTATGGAATTGCCGCAGGCATATTGTCTGCATTTATAGCAATACAATTTTCTATACCTTTTGAAAGTATTGAAATTGGTCTATTCAGTTATAATGCAGTTTTATGTGCCATCATTTTTGCAGGAGAAAAATTAAAGGATAGTATTTGGGTTTTAATAGCAGTTCTATTTTCTACCGCCATCAGTTTATTCATGTTTCATTATGGCTTGAGCAGGCTTACCTTCCCTTTTGTGGCGGCATCTTGCATCACTTTAGTTTTAAGAAAAACAATTACCTTGCAACTTAAATAAATATAACGTATGAAACTTAAAGCAATTAGAAATTTATCTGCAATCATGGTTGTATCTTTCATGGCATCTTGTTCGCCGAAAATGGTTGGAACATGGACTGTACAACGGTTTGAAACCACACAACCCGGCAAACCCGGCGTGGCATTAAGTAATATTGGTACCATTCAGTTTAATAAAAATGGTACGGGTGAAAAAAACATTCATTACACCGCATTGGGTACTACTTTTGAAGATCAAAAGCCCTTTAAATGGTCATCCAGTGATGGAAAATATATGACGATTGATGGTGAAGGATCGGAATTTTCTAAAACATGGATAATCATGACCGATAAAAAGAAATTTCAAAAATGGAAAACAACTGACGGTACAAATAATATTCAAATTATTGAATTGGTTAAATAAATTCTTTTTCTTTTAAATCGCATTGGCAAGTATTTGTAAATTGATTCAAACATTTACAACTATATTTACCAATGCGGTTTTTTTTCATAACCAATTAAAAAAATCAAGTGAAAAAAATTGGATTCTCCATGTTGTTTTTTATTACTCTCATTTACGCTAATAATTGTTTGTCTCAAACTGAAAATATTAATACCGACAGGCCTGACCAAAGTGATGGCGCCTATGTAGTTCCAAAAAATAAATTCCAAATCGAAGATGGCTTTACGATTGCTAAAGAAACTTTTATTAATAATCTTTTACTGAGATATGGCATTACCAATTCTACTGAAATTCGTTTGATGGTAGATGCCGGCAAGGAATTGACTGCAACCGGTTTAATGCCTGTAACAGTCAGTATAAAACAAAGATTACTCAAACAACATGCAATAATTCCTGCCATATCTTTTGTTGGCTATGCTTCCTTTGAGCAATTGGCAAGCAAAGATTTTCAAGGAGATCAAATACCTTTTGAATTAAAATTAGCTTTTGAAAATGAAATAACTGATCAATTTTCATTGGGCTATAATGTGGGGACTTCCGAAAAATTTAAAGCATTGAATCTAACACTCAATTTTGGCTTTACTCCTACCAACAAATTTTCAACATTTATAGAATACTTTTCTACTATCACTAAACTCGAGGCTGAACACAACCTTGATGCAGGAGTTCTATTTTTGGTAAACCCTCATTTGCAATTTGATATTGCCTGTGGCCGTTCAATATCAGGGCCCGAAAGCCGTTTCTTTACTACATTTGGGGTATCGTACATTTTCAGGTAACCCAAATTTCATTTGAAAAAAAGTTATTACATACCCGTATTTGTAATGTTGCCTTTTTATATACAAGCACAAGCTGTTGATACCGGTAGAAATAATTTTATTGAAAAGATGGATCAATACCTCGCAGTTAAACTGAGCACATCCAATGATATTAAAAGTTTCATAGCCAGGAACTTTACTACTTACGAGATCAATCCAAATGATAAAAACATTATCAAACTTTCAGCAAATTACAAGTGGCTTTCCGGCTCCATTAGCGCTACACCGCATTTTTTAAACAGTAACAATAATGATTTCCTGAAGGGAAAAACAAAAACAACTGCATTTGCATTCAATTTTCATTTTGATCACTGGACTCAAAAATTTTCTTATATACGCATTAAAGGTTTTTATTTAAAGAATACTGCCGATTATTTACCCAATTGGAGAAAAAATATTGATCCCTATATTCAATTTCCCGATCTTGTATACAATGGTTATTCCGGGCAAACAGCTTATTCATTCAATAAAAATTTTTCGTTTAATGCATTGACTGCACAAACTGAAAGGCAACTCAAATCTGCAGGTACTTTCAGGCCTGCATTATCGTATAATTATGATCATATAGAGAATAAAATTTTGCTGACCGCACAAGACAGTACTCAAATGTCAAAAAACTTCCAGGTACTTTTATCTACGGGATATTTCCATACATTCGTCTTAAAAAATAATATGTATTTTTCAGTAGGGCTAATCCCGGGTATAGGAATTATTTCTACAAAATTTTATAACCGGCATCCATCTTATACAATCACAACGAACTATGTAAATATTATTTATCATTCAGAAGCAACTTGTGCTTTTGGCTATAATGCAAATAGGTTTTTTATTGGCAGCCAGTTGGCCTTCATAAACTCCACGTATAATCAGCATAATATTTCCACAATTATTTCAAACAAAGGTTTTATATACCAGGTATTTGCCGGCTACCGTTTTGGAGCGCCAAAGTTTTTGAAAAATATATTGGATAAGGTGGAAGAAAAGACGATGCATTAAATTCTGAAAATTTCTTGCTTGATAAAATACTCGTTGCTGATTAATATTTTTATTTGTTATTACATTACAACCTACGATATTTACAACATGAAAAATATTTCATTTATTCCGGGAAAAATAGTTTCTGCTCAGGATGCATTGCGAATTGTACGCGCTGCAAAACTCCTGGGTAAAACTATAGCATTTACAAATGGCTGTTTTGATATTTTACATGAAGGCCATATTTATTCCCTCACACAAGCTGCGAAAGAAGCTGATTATTTAATTGTTGGTTTAAATGCAGATAAAACGGTTACACATCTCAAAGGCCCCGGTAGGCCGGTGAATAATGAACATTCAAGAGCATTAATTCTTGCTTCACTCATACTGGTTGACTTAGTCATCATTTTCGAAGAAGAAACACCATTGAATCTTATTAAAATATTAAAGCCGGATGTGTTGGTAAAAGGCGGTGATTATACCTTACAAACAATCGTTGGTGCTACAGATGTGATCGAAAATGGAGGGCGTGTAATCATCAACCCTATTTTGCAGGGCTTTTCTACTTCTATGCTGATTGAGAAAATAAAAGAGAATAAGTAAATCTTTCATTTTACCAAAAAATTTATCTTAAAACTTAACATACATCAAATTTATACTGTTGTAATTTGCAAGCACGCAAACAAAATACATGAAAGGTTTAATTGCAAGAGATATAAGTTGGTTAAGCTTCAATGCACGTGTACTCCAGGAAGCCAATGATAAAACGGTGCCACTCAAAGAAAGGATACGATTTCTTGGAATCCACTCCAATAATATGGATGAATTTTTTCGAATCCGTGTAGCTACCTTAAAACGGATGATTGAACTTGGCGGGAAAAAAGCCAATATGCATCTCGAAGAAAAACCACAAATTATTTTAGACCAGATACAGGCAATTGTACTGCAACAACAAACACAATTCAATATTACCTGGCAAGGAATTCTTCAGGAAATGCGTAAAGAAAATATTATCCTTGTCACAGAAAATAAATTAACGACTCAACAAAAAATATTTATAAAAAATTACTTTGAAACAGAAGTCCGAAGTATTATCAATCCATTAATGATTGAAAGCATTCCACAACTTCCATACCTTCGGGAGAAAAGCATTTATCTTGGAGTAGTAATGCGCAAATCCAGCGACAGAAGAAAAAAACATTATGCTGTGATTGAAGTGCCAAGTAAACTCATAGGAAGGTTTGTTCAAATACCTTCAAGGCCCGGCCGGCATGCAATTATTTTATTGGAAGACCTGATACGTTTCAATCTGCCTTTTATATTTTCTTATTTTGGCTATGATGTATTTGATGCGCATGTTTTTAAAGTAACAAAGGATGCGGAGTTTGATATAGACAATGATGTGTTTACAACCTTTGTTCAGAAAATCGAAAAGGGTGTAAAAGGCCGGAGATTGGCTCGTACCGTACGTTTCAGTTACGACCATGAAATGGATACAGACCTGCTTGCCTTTCTTTTAAAAAAATTAAATGTTTCCGGCAAGGATAATATTATACCCGGTGGGCGCATTCATAATTTCAGGCATTTTATGGATTTCCCGGATATTTTTCCAACAAATACAAAACGAAATATTCCTTTCATTCACCCGGAATTAAAACAGGCAAGGCGTGTAACGGATGTCATTGAGAAAAAAAATGTTTTTCTGCATTTTCCGTATCATTCATTTGGCCCTTTGATAGACCTTTTGCGTGAAGCAGCCATTGACCCTAATGTTTTTTCTATAAAAATGACAGCCTATCGTTTAGCGCCACAGTCTAAAATAATTAATGCCCTCATCAATGCAGCACGAAATGGGAAACAGGTAATTGTGATGCTTGAATTGCGTGCACGGTTTGATGAAGAGGCAAACCTCGAATGGAAAAAAATACTTGAAGAAGAAGGTGTGAAAGTGTTGCTTGGTATTCCTAATATGAAAGTGCATGCAAAAATTTGTGTGATAAAAAAGAAAAAAGGGAAAAAAACTTTTCAATACGGTTTTGTGAGTACCGGTAACCTTAATGAGAAAACTGCAAAAGTATATGCAGATCACTGCATGCTCACAAGCAACCGAAATGTAATGGCAGATGTAAGCCGTATTTTTAAATACCTTGAAAACCCTTCCATAGGAATCAATTTTTTGAAATCATGCAAAACTTTATTGGTATGCCCGGTGAATACACGCGCTACTTTCCTAAAATTGATTCAGCATGAAATACAACAAGCAAAGGCAGGGAAGCCTGCATATATTTTAGTTAAAGTGAATTCTTTAAGTGATAGTACCCTGATTTATAAATTATATGAAGCCGCAGAAAAAGGGGTGGATGTGGATTTAATTGTACGTGGAATTTTTTGTATTCGTTCAGAACAAAAAAAAATAAAGCACCATCTCCATGCAATTAGTATTGTAGATGAATATTTAGAACATTCACGGGTTATCATTTTTCACAATAAAGGCAAAGAAAAAATATTTATTTCCAGCGCAGATTGGATGGTGCGCAACCTCGACCACCGGATAGAAGCAAGTTTACCGCTAACCCGTGAAGCCAACAAAAAAGAATTGAAAGATGTATTGTCAATCCAATTATCCGATAATGTGAAAGCTCGTATTCTCGATAATACTTTATCCAATCATTATGTCCCATCAAAAGAGAGAAAACGAGTACGTTCGCAATTAGCCATTTATAATTATCTGCTGCAAAAAAATAATTCCGCAGATTAGTTTGTATTTTGCCCTTTCTATTTTATATACTATTCAAAATGGAAAATATTGAAATTAGCAGCAATTGATATTGGCAGTAATGCCGCCCGTTTATTGGTTACAGAAGTTGTAACCAACAAGGAAAAAGAACCCCGCTTTACAAAATTATCTTTTGTGAGAGTGCCACTACGGCTTGGTTTTGACGTTTTTGAATATGGTGAAATCAGGAAAGGAAAATCCAGGTTATTACGCAATACCATGAAAGCTTTCCGATTATTGATGGATGTATATGAAGTGGACAAGTTTAAAGTTTGTGCTACAAGTGCCATGCGGGATGCCGGAAACAAAAAAGATATTTTAAGAAAAATAAAATTAGAAAGTGGTATTGATATAGAAATCATTAGCGGCGATGAAGAAGCTTCCTATATTTTTGATAACCATATTGCGGAACGTTTATCAAAAGATCACGCCTATTTATATATTGATGTAGGTGGTGGCAGTACAGAACTCACTTTTTATTCGGAAGGAAAACTTCAATACAAAGAATCTTATAATATCGGCACCATACGGCTTTTAAAAAACCTGGTGAAAGAAAATTCCTGGGATGCCATGCAACAAAAAATACAACAACTAACAAAAAGCAACCTGCCAATCTATGCAATTGGATCTGGCGGTAACATCAATAAAATATTTTCTATGAGTAAACGAAAGGACGGAAAGTCTTTATCCATAGAACTTTTAAAAGATTATTACCATGAATTTTCCAGTGTAAATATGCAGGAAAGAATGCGGTTATACAACTTAAAAGAGGACCGTGCAGATGTAATAGTGCCTGCTTTGCAAATCTATACGAATGTAATGAAATGGGCCGGCATAGAGGAAATATTTGTACCTCGAATCGGTCTTGCAGATGGTATCATTCAAAAACTATTTGCGGATTCCAGGGAAAATGAAAATAAGTTATAAAACAACTTTTCGCGATACAAAAAGGCACAGCAATTACCTATTTTTGCAAATCAAAACACGCATATGTCTGTAAATAAAGAAATCAAAAAAATAACTACGCTTACTTTATTGAAAATGAAAAAAGCAGGAATTAAAATTTCCATGCTTACAGCGTATGATTTTTCCTTTGCCGGAATTTTCGATGATGCCGGCATTGACATTATACTCGTTGGTGACAGTGCAAGTAATGTAATGGCAGGCCACGAAACAACGTTGCCCATCACGTTGGATCACATGATTTATCATGCATCATCTGTGATTCGCGGGGTAAAAAGATGCCTTGTTGTGGTAGATCTTCCATTTGGTTCATATCAATCCAACTCGCAGATAGCGCTTGCTTCAGCTATTCGCATCATGAAAGAGACCGGTGCACATGCCGTTAAATTGGAAGGTGGCATTGAAGTGATTGAGAGCGTAAAAAAAATTGTTTCTGCAGGAATTCCGGTCATGGGCCACTTGGGTTTAACCCCTCAGAGCATTTATAAATTTGGAACCTATAATGTACGTGCCAAAGGTGAAGAAGAAGCCATGAAATTGAGGCAGGATGCAAAGCTGCTTGAAGAAGCAGGATGTTTTTCAATAGTTTTGGAAAAAATTCCTGCTTTACTTGCCAAAGATGTTTCGGAAAGCCTGTCCATTCCTACAATTGGAATCGGCGCAGGAAAATATTGTGATGGCCAGGTTTTAGTGATGCACGATATGTTGGGCATCAATGTAGAATTTAAACCAAGATTTCTACGACAATATTTAAACATTCATGAACAAGCTACCAAAGCAGTTCAGCAATTTATTGAGGACGTAAAAAGCCAGGACTTCCCCAATGAAAGTGAACAGTATTAAAAATAATAGCGCTTTTCCAATTCCCATCTTCACAAAGCCTTAAACATTGTTGTGTTTAAAAAACACGATATTTGCAACTCAAAAATTTATACTATGGATTTTTTAAAGGAATTGGGCATACAAACTGAAAATGCCGGTGTCTCTACCGGTTCAGAATGGCAAAAAGGAAATGGTAAAAAACTCGAGTCATTTTCTCCGGTAGATGGAAAATTAATTGCATCAGTAAATTGTGGTGATGCAGATGATTATGATAAAATGATGCAAAAAGCGAAAGCTGCATTCAATGAATGGCGAAATTGGCCGGCACCCAGGCGCGGTGAAATCGTTCGACAAGTTGGTGAAGCTTTAAGAAAAAATAAAGAACCTTTAGGGAAACTTGTAAGTTTTGAGATGGGTAAAAGTTTACAGGAAGGCTTGGGAGAAGTTCAGGAAATGATAGATATATGTGATTTTGCCGTAGGTCAAAGCCGGCAATTATATGGCTTGAATATGCATAGTGAAAGGCCAAAACACCGGATGTACGAACAATGGCACCCGCTTGGAATAGTTGGCATTATTTCAGCATTCAATTTCCCTGTTGCAGTATGGAGCTGGAATGCTGCATTAGCATGGGTTTGCGGAGATGTCACCGTATGGAAGCCTTCCTCAAAAGTTCCTTTATGTGCATTAGCATGCCAGAATATTATTGCAGGGGTTTTTAAAAAAAATAATGTGCCTGAAGGAGTGAGTTGCTTAATAATTGGAAACGCTGCAGGAGATTTGATGACGAATGATGTAAATATTCCATTAATTTCATTTACAGGTTCTACCCGGATTGGAAGATTGGTTTCCAGTACAGTAGCACAAAGGTTTGGCCGTTCTATTTTGGAATTGGGTGGAAACAATGCAATTATCGTTTCGCAAAATGCAGATCTCAACATGGTTTTAGTAGGTGCAGTATTCGGCGCTGTTGGAACTGCCGGCCAAAGATGTACTTCCACACGCAGGCTCATCATTCATGATTCAGTCTATGAAAAAACAAAAGAGATCCTCAAAAATGCTTATGGACAATTAAAGATTGGTGATCCTTTAGACGCTTCCAATCATGTAGGCCCATTGATTGATACCGGCGCTGTAAAAGATTTTACCAATGCGATTGAAAAAGCAACATCTGAAGGTGCGAAAGTATTGGTTGAAGGAAAAGTTCTATCAGGTGAAGGTTATGAAAGCAATTGCTATGTTAGCCCTTGTATTCTTGAAGTAACCAATGATATGGAAATCGTACAACAGGAAACCTTTGCCCCTGTTTTATATATCATGAAGTACAATACAATTGAAGAAGCAATAGAAATGCAAAATAATGTTCCGCAAGGTTTATCATCATCAATATTTACAACAAATATGATAGAGATGGAAAAATTTCTATCACACAGTGGAAGTGACTGTGGTATAGCTAATGTGAATATTGGAACAAGTGGTGCAGAAATAGGTGGCGCTTTTGGTGGGGAAAAAGAAACAGGCGGTGGCCGTGAAAGTGGTTCTGATTCCTGGAAAGCATATATGCGCAGGCAAACCAATACCATCAACTGGGGTTCAGAATTGCCATTGGCACAAGGCATCAGTTTTGGATTTTAAATTTTATTAAAAATAAAAAAACTTTATTAATGATTTCGTTCAAACAATTAAAACCAATTATCCTTAGCGCTGTATTATTCATTGCAACATTTGCAAATGCGCAACAGGACAACAAATTAAAGATGTGGTACCATGCCGACCTGGTACAAGACACACTCAATGGCATCAGCCTGAAACAGGCTTATGATTTTTTAAAAGATAAACAACCCGTTCCTGTAATTGTTGCTGTTTTGGATTCAGGGATTGATACTACACAGGAAGATCTGAAAAATATGTTATGGACAAACCCGGGAGAAATTCCCGGGAATGGAATTGATGATGATAAAAACGGGTATATTGACGACGTTCATGGCTGGAATTTTTTAGGTAATAAAAATGGCACAAACCTCGATAATGCCGGCGGCGAAAATGCCCGAGTGTATTATCGTTTTAAAAGTGAATTCGAAGGAAAAAATATAGATACTTCATCACTTTCATTTCTCGAAAAATGGAGGTACGATGAATGGAAACGTGCCGAACAGGAAATGGCAATCGGGCCACAGGAACAAATGGAAGTGACTTTTCTTGAAAACATCATGACAATTTTGAAAAAGAATGATTCCACCCTGCGGGTTGATATGCAAAAAGAGGAATTCAATTCTGATGACCTGGAAAAATATCAACCGGTATCGGAAGATGCTAAAAAAGCGAAAAATGTTTTCCTGAATATCTATAAACAACTTGGTGTTGAATCCGGCACAACAAATGTTTCATTAGTAAAAGACCTCGAAGAATACACAAAAGGGAAAAAAGCAGGCTTAGAAGCTAAACTCGCTCCCCCACCAGATTACAGGGCATTAACCATCAAAGATGATTACAACAATTTCAATGACCGTTATTATGGCAATAATGATATCATGGGCCCTGACCCAAGACACGGTACACATTGCAGTGGCATCATTGGTGCACAAAGAAATAATGGAATTGGCATAAATGGTATTGCCGGTAATCCAAAAGATTTGAAAATAATGATGGTCCGTACAGTTCCCGATGGCGATGAATATGATAAAGACGTAGCACTCGCAATAATGTATGCTGTAAATAACGGAGCAAAGGTTATCAGCATGAGCTTTGGTAAAAAATTCTCCCCGGAAAAACCCTGGGTGGACAGTGCTGTAAAATATGCTGCATCAAAAGATGTTTTATTGGTTCATGCCGCTGGAAATGATAACCAGGATGTAGATTCAGTTCCCAATTTCCCAAGTCCCTGGATGCTTGCAGATAATAAGAAAGCGAACAATTTTATCACAGTTGGTGCAAGCGGAGATCCTCGTATTGGAGATGGAAATGCCATTGCTGGTTTTAGTAACTACGGCGCCAAAAATGTTGATGTGTTTGCCCCAGGCGTAAATATATATTCAACTTTGCCTGGAGGAGATAAATATGGCAACCTTAGCGGGACTAGCATGGCAGCGCCTGTTGTAAGTGGTATTGCTGCATTGATACGTTCATATTATCCTTTTCTTTCAGCAAAACAAGTAATATATGCTTTAGAACAATCGGTAGTTCCGGGAACTGCATTAAAAGGAAAGATTACAATACCCGGTACAGATAAAGAAGTAAATATGCTTGACCTTGCAGTGTCAGGTGGTGAAGTAAATGCGTATAATGCTTTGAAAATAGCCTCCACATTAAAACCTGATAACCTGAATAATCCAAAAGATACAGGCCAGAAAAAAAAGAACAAAAATTAAATATATGAAAAGGCCAATTGCAGGCGAAGCGCCGGAATATTTTTTCAAGTATATCAATCTTACAGAAGGTGGTTCCATTGCGGAAATCATAAAAAATCATTCAGAGAAACTGAATCATTTTTTTAATTCAATCCCTGTTGAAAAGGCAGGATATGCATACGCCACTGGAAAATGGAATGTAAAACAAGTATTGCAGCATTTAATAGATACTGAAAGGGTGTTTGTATATCGTGCATTGTGTTTTGCAAGAATCCAAGCTGCTCCACTTCCAGGAATGGATGAAAATGCCTTTGCTGAAAATGCAAAATTAGATGGCAGGAGCCTGGAGCAAATAAAAGAAGATCTTTTAGTATTGAGAAAATCCACAGATTTATTCTTACTGTCCCTTTGTGAAAATGATTTAGAAAAAAAAGGCAAAGCCAGTGATTATGAAATTACTGTAAATGCATTGGCATATATAATACTCGGGCATTTGATTCATCATAAAAAAATTTTAGAAGAAAGATATTTCTAAATATTAACTAGCGCACAAAGCAAGAGCCACCGAAAAAAATCCGGCGGCTCTTTATTTTAAAACTGAAAACCTATTGTATTACCTGGATGTTTTCAGAATAGATTTTTCCATCCACTGTTGCTACTACTTTATAAATACCATTTGAAGCACGGCTGCCGCTGATTGTTTGGCCATTCCAATATGCAGCATGAGCGCCTTTACTTTGATTTTCACTTACCAACACTTTCACCGGCTGATTCATCATATTGTAAATAGTAATATTTACATTAGAAGCTTTTGTCAGGTTGTAAGATATATTGGTATTGTTTTTAACAGGGTTTGGAGAAATTTTTAATTGAAAACTTCCTGTAGTTACACTGCCTGGTTTCTTAGCCTCATTATTAATTAGTTGTAAACCAGAACTACATGGGCCGGATGCTGACCAGGTACCTGTAGCAAATACCGAACCACCACAATAGTTTGTCCAGGTGCCACTTCCTGAATATCCGCGCACACCTCCTGAATTAGTAATTGTCATTGTTCCTACATAAATGAAAGAGTCCACAAAACCGCCTGCGCAACCATCCATCATTGGGTTCACTACATGTATTTCAACTGAACCTGTATGGCCGCCGCCACTAAAGTCAGCCCACATGCTTACATCCCAATCGTAACTTGTAATGTTTTTTGCATGGCCGGTTGCATAAATAACGTTACAATCCGTCAGGTTAATGTCTTTCAAAAGGTACCTGTAGCTAAATCCGTCAGTGAAACAGATACGGAAGAAGTTGGTAGGGCAAAATGTTTTGCCGGTTTCCTGGGCAAATGTTTGTCCGGGTTTAGCCATTACCAATGCGGTAATCACTAAAAGAAGAGTTGTAAATCGTTTCATAGTGTTTTTGTTTTTAAAATGAAAAAAGTTGTAATTCCAGTTTCAAATTTCAATCAAAACTTTTTTAGTTTTTGGTGAAAAATCACCTTGTTTGGTAACTTTTTTTAACGTATATTAAGGGAACTGTTCTTTTTTAATATGGTTGTTTCAACTCATATGTATTTTTTTCTATAAAAAACAGCAATAAATTTTTTCAATTTTATTTTATAATAAGAAAATAAATCCATGGAGAAATTCTTTGCAGGCATAAAAAAAGAAAAGATTTTTTTAATTGAAATTTAATTTCAGTGCATGTAGGTGCCAATTTCCGGTTTTTGCAAAAGAAATTTTTTCAAATAAATATTACATGAAATTGATTGTATAAGAATCAAAAAAACCGGCGCATCTTTTCAGGCATGTTAGTGAAGACAGTAAAATGGTTTTTACAAAATGAAAATTATTTCATGGTAAAAGTTTCAAGAAATTTGGTTGTAAAATTTCCTTTAATAAATTCTTCATTTTGCATAAGCTGTAAATGAAATGGAATCGTAGTTTTAATACCTTCAATTACATACTCGCTTAAAGCGCGGTACATGGTATGAATAGCTTCTTCGCGGGTGCGCGCGATAGCAATGAGTTTACTGATCATTGAATCATAATAAGGCGGAATAACGTAACCGGCATATACATGGCTATCTACACGCACACCATGCCCACCGGGTGTATTCAATTCAGTAATTTTTCCCGGCGAAGGACGAAAATCATTATATGGATCTTCTGCATTGATACGGCACTCGATGGCATGCATTTGCGGTAAATAATTTTTTCCCGAAATTTTTTCTCCCATCGCAATTTTTATTTGCTCTTTGATGAGATCAAAATTGATAACCTCTTCTGTTACACAATGCTCCACCTGGATACGCGTATT